>NZ_JBIWCN010000032.1:0-77302 GCF_044761525.1 Streptomyces sp. NPDC097595
GTCGCAATCCACACCGAACCCGGAAGGCCCTCACCCGTTCAAGATCCCTCAGCCGAGATATGACTCACCCGTCCACAACCTCCTCGGACAGAACAGCTAGGGCCTGTCGTCACATTCCCGTCGTCCGCCCGGAGGGCGGGCCGGGCGGCGTCAGGTGCGTGCTCTCGGCGTGCCGGCCCCAGACCCCAGTACTGGACGTACTGGGGTCTGGGGCCGGTGCGGCGAGAGTGCGTGCATGGCGTCGCCCGGCAGACGGGAATGTGACGACAGGCCCTTAAAGCGGCGGCCTCGCGCGCGACCGGTAGTGGTCGGCGACCACCCGGTCCATCGCGCCGATCCGGTCCGCCGCCACGCTCTTCGCCGAGAAGTACGCGTGGCCGCGGACCTGGTCGTGCCGGGCGGCGAGGTCGATGTGGCGGGACAGCTCCGCCGGGTCCTGCCAGGCGGCGGGCTGGGCCGGGTCGCCGCACTTGTACAGCGCCTCGCCGATGAACAGGTCGACGCCCGTCCCGCGCACGGTGTCGGACCACCACGGCACGAGCTCCGCGTAGTCGGCGGCGGCGTTGCCGATGTGCCAGTACAGCTGCGGGACGACGTAGTCGAGCCAGCCCTTCTTGATCCAGCCGCGCGTGTCCGCGTACAGATCGTCGTACGTCTGCACCCCCGCCCTCGTCCGCGAGCCCGCCGGGTCGGTGTCCGCGTTGCGCCAGACGCCGAACGGGCTGACGCCGAAGCGGACGCCGGGCTTCAGCGCCTTGACGCGCTCGGACATCTCGCGCACCAGCCGGTCCGTGTTGTAGCGGCGCCAGGCCGCCCGGTCCGGGAAGCCGGCGCCGTACTTCTCGTAGGCGGCGCCGTCCGCAAAGCTCTGGCCGGCCACCGGATACGGGTAGAAGTAGTCGTCCCAGTGCACGGCGTCGATGTCGTAGCGGCGGACCGCGTCGAGCATCGCGTCCTGGACGAAGGTCCGGACCTCGGGCAGGCCCGGGTTGTAGTAGAGCTTGCCGCCGTACGGGAGCACCCAGCCGGGATTGCGGCGCGCGGGGTGGGCGGAGGTCAGCCGGGACGGGTCGGTGTGGTTGGCGACCCGGTACGGGTTGAACCAGGCGTGCAGTTCCAGGCCCCGGTCGTGCGCCTCCCGGACGGCGGTGCCCAGCGGGTCCCAGCCGGGGTCCTTGCCCTGCGTCCCGGTCAGGCACTCGGCCCAGGGCTCGTACGCGGAGGGCCAGAGCGCGTCGGCGGTCGGGCGGACCTGGAGGATCACCGCGTTCAGCTTCCGCTCCACGGCCCGGTCGAGGAGGGCGGCCAGCTCGTCGCGCTGCGCGGCGGCGGACAGGCCCGGCTTCGACGGCCAGTCCGTGTTGGCCACGGTCGCCACCCACACCCCGCGCAGCTCGCGTCGCACCACGTCGCGCGCGGCGGCCGGCCCGGGCAGGGCCCGCGCCCGCCCGGGCCCCGCGACCGCGTCACCGGCCATCGCCGCCGCTCCCACCACCCCGGCGACCGCACCGGCCGCCCCCGTCACGAACCCTCTCCGGTCCCTGCCTCGCATCGCGTCGCACCCGCTCTCTCTCCGTACACGTCGAAGCCCCGCCGTATCCCCGCATTCCGGGCACAGGGGGTGTCCAGAGCCGAGCATGCACGCCCCGGCCTGCTATCCCTGGTAAGGCGCGGAGTAACGTCGGGGAGTCGTGGTGGAGCCCGGAACCAGACGGAAGCCGCCGAACGGGAACAGCGAAAGGCACGAGGTGACGGACTCTATGGCCGACATTGCACGCGTCGGAGTGGTGGGCTGCGGCCAGATGGGCGCGGGCATCGCGGAGGTGTGCGCGCGCAGCGGCCTCGACGTCAAGGTGGCCGAGACGACCGGCGAGGCGCTGGAGATCGGCCGGACCCGGCTCCACAACTCCCTGTCGAAGGCCGCCGAGCGCGGCAAGATCACGGCGGAGGAGCGGGACGAGACCCTGGCCCGGCTCAGCTTCACCACGGACCTCGGCGAGTTCGCCGACCGCGACCTCGTCATCGAGGCCGTCGTGGAGAACGAGCAGGTCAAGACCGAGATCTTCCAGGTGCTCGACCAGGTGGTGACCCGCCCGGACGCGATCCTGGCCTCCAACACCTCCTCGATCCCGCTGGTGAAGCTGGCCGTCGCGACCTCCCGCCCGGACCAGGTCATCGGCATCCACTTCTTCAACCCGGCGCCGGTGCAGCGGCTCGTGGAGCTGATCCCCGCGCTGACCACGTCGGACGAGACGATCAAGCGCGCGGAGGCCGTGGTCCAGGACATACTGGGCAAGCACCCGATCCGCGCCCAGGACCGCTCCGGCTTCGTCGTCAACGCGCTGCTGATCCCGTACCTCCTCTCGGCGATCCGGATGTTCGAGTCGGGCATCGCCAGCCGCGAGGACATCGACAACGGCATGGAGATGGGCTGCGCCCACCCGATGGGCCCGCTCAAGCTCGCGGACCTCATCGGCCTGGACACGGTCGCCTCGGTCGCCGACTCCATGTACGCCGAGTACAAGGAGCCGCTGTACGCCGCTCCCCCGCTGCTCCAGCGCATGGTCGACGCGGGCCGGCTCGGCCGGAAGTCGGGGTCGGGGTTCTACCCGTACGCATGACCGCCCGTCGGCGGGCCCGGCGCGCACGCCGCCGGGCCCGCCAGAACACGTTCTCCGAGGTAAGGACCGTGTGCGGCCCCGAAGGGCCTCTTCTTCTACTGCCGACCCGGTGCCCTGCCGGAGCGCTACGGAGCGACTGCGCGGATGCGCGAGCCCGAAGCCCTGAGCCTTTCAGCGCTGTCGCAGCCTTCCGTGCTTGTACTGCGAAAACGCCCTCGTATGTCCCTCAGACAAAGCTGAAAGTCCCTGAAAAGTCCCTGGCAGCTTCGCCTCGAGACCAACGCATTACAAGAGCCGTGAGCGATCACGTCACTGGGTGCTGCGTGGTGCCGCCGAGTAGCATCGTGCCTCGTCAGAGGACTTGTGGCAGGTTGCCCCCTGCGACCTCGTGCTGCTCCGTCCGAAGGCATCCGGCCACTGGATCGGGCACTCCCGAAGCGGGGCGTGGGAGATCGGCTCGAAGGAACTGCTCCGCCGCATCACTGAGGCGGGGCTGCGCCGGCCGAAGGGACGACCCGCGCCGGGCGCGGCGCGGCTCGAATCATCGAGGTTGTTGGACTCGGACGAAGCCCCCACCCCACAACTATCTGAGCCAGAGGCGCCCGAAGCTGACGTCCCGGCAACATGGTCAATCCGGGTTCCCTGCGGCGCTAAAGAGGGCTAAGCGCTGTCCCGTAAATGATCTACGGGATGCCGGTTGACCAGCCTGTCTACCTGTCACCCGGCGAGGGTGAGGTTGTGCAGGCGCGCGATGCCGAGCATCGCGTGGTGGACGCCGTCGCCTTTGAGGCGGCAGTCGCGGAGGATCTTCCAGGTCTTCATGCGGGCGAAGGCGTGCTCGACACGGGCCCGGACCTTGCGGTGGGAGGTGTTGTGCTCCTCCTTCCAAGCCGGGAGTTCGGCCTGGCCGCGCTCCCGGCGGTGCGGGATGACCAGGCCGGTGCCCCGGTACCCACCGTCCGCGATCACCGTCGTCTTGCCGACGGCGGCCTTCGCACCGGACAGTTCCCACGCCTTGCAGTCGTTGCGGTTTCCGGGCAGTGGCCGGCCGACGGCGATGATGAGGCGGGTGTCGGCGTCGATGACGACCTGGTGGTTGGT
The DNA here is from genome assembly GCF_044761525.1 of Streptomyces sp. NPDC097595. Lineage (NCBI taxonomy): Bacteria > Bacillati > Actinomycetota > Actinomycetes > Kitasatosporales > Streptomycetaceae > Streptomyces > Streptomyces sp. NPDC097595. Next base: position 3,723 of record NZ_JBIWCN010000032.1, read on the forward strand.
GGAGTAGCGGTAGTTCTTCGACTGCTCGGCGACGGCGTGATCGCGGGTGGGGACCAGGGTGCCGTCCACGATCAGCACGGTGTCCTTGCGGAACCGCTTGCGGGGCTGGAGCGCGAGCGCAGGGCCCAGGTGGTCGATGATGCGGCCGGCGGCCGACTTCGACACCCCGAACAGCGGGGCGAGCTGGCGCATGGTCAGGTTCGTCCGCCAGTACGCCGCGACCAGCAGGACCCGGTCCTCCAGCGACAGGCTCCAGGGCCGGCCCTTGCGGACCGGGTCCGCCCCCTTGCGCCGCAGCGCAGTGATCAGCTTGCTGAACTGCCGTGGGCTCAGCCTGGTGAACGGGGCTATCCAGGACGGCTCGGACGCCGTGATCACACCAGCCACAGGAAGATCATCTCACCCGTGGCCAGCAGTTACGGGACAGCCCTTAGCTCGAGCACGTCTGGAGCAGCGGGCCAGTCGATCGACGCGGCCACAAGTCGGTCGTTGGCGGCAGACATCCACCGGAGGTATACGTCGTAGCGGTGGGAACTCCAGCCACGGTCGCACCAGATCCGCTTGGTGATCGCCTCGGACCACTCGTAGCCAACTGCACGCCCCACCTTCGTGGCATGCCGACGCAGGACCCCGGCGAGCACGCTGTCGAGGATGAGCGGGCGCGGGCCCTTCACCTCTGGCAGCGCCAAGCCCGCAAAGTAGAGGAACTTTGTGAGGAACGCTGGCCCGAGACCATCGACAGTACTCAGCACCTCGTAGGCTGCGACCGCACCCTCGTCGACGAGCAAGGACACCGCCTCGGTGAGGACGGACTCAGCACCAGGCTGGGCAAGCACCCGACAAGTGCGATACGGGCCGTAGCCCTTAACACCGTAACCCCACACCTGCGTGGCCACGAATGCCTGTGCCCAGCTCTCGGCCTGCTCTGCAGCCCGGACCGCGGCCACGACCTCGGCTCGGCTCGGCTCACCGAAGCTGTATTGGTCGCTGCCCGGTCAGCGAAGGTCGTGGGCCACTGTGCTGCGTCGATCCACGTGGACGGCACGTAGCAAATGATGTGAGGGCCACTGCCGTTTGCGTACCGCCGACCACGCTCTGGGTCGGCCAGCCACTGCCCTAGTGACTCCACTGCGCTTTCCGACAGCAGCGATTCGAGCATCGCCTCATCGAGCTGGTCCGCCCGGCTCTGGTCGTACCTCATGGCGTTCGTCGCCCCGTCTCTTCATGTGCCGCGTCACGCCCTGTACCGCGCCCTGACCGACCCCAAACAGCTCGCCCACGTCACCGACTCCGGTCTGTGCCACGGCTGGGCAGGCATCTACCAGACCACCACCCGCGCCGCCGCCGACGCCCTCGACCACCGACTTCAGCACCTCCCGAAGCACCTCGGCGACGCCCTCGTCGCACAAGCCCAACCCGGCAGCCACCCCACGACCGGGCTGGTCAACGGCGACGTCGGCACCGCGCTCGCCCTCACCACCTATGCCGCACAGCAGGCCTCGATCACCGGATGGGACTCATGTCTCCTGATCAACTGACCCAGGCGGAACCACCCCTGACCCCGAACGCGGTCCTCGCCGTCCTCACCAGGCTACCGATCGCCGACGCCGCGCGCCGGTACGGGATGGACGCCGTGGCCCTGTCCAGCGCCGTCGAGGTTTACGACCAAGTCGGCCGAGAAGCCCTGGACCGTCGCTCCGCCACCACCGACTGGTGGCACGCATACCTCCACTTCACCGACTGGGCGAACGCCGACACCACCTTCGCCACACACTTGCTACCTGTCCTGCAAGACGCTGAAGCCACCGGCGCCATCGACGGCTGGTGGTACACCGGCAAGCACCCATGCTGGCGCCTGCGTCTACGCGTACAGCACACAGTCGGGGACAAGTTGGCTGTCGGCAACGACTTGGACCGCCTCGTTGCCGAAGGGCAACTCCACCGATGGTGGGCCCGGCATCTACGAGCCGGAGACCACAGCATTCGGAGGGGCAGCCGGCATGACAGCCGCGCACGCCCTGTTCATCACCGACAGCCGCGAGGCACAGCGGCTTCGGCAGCGCGGCGATCTGGCCGTGGGACCACGCGAGTTGTCCGTCCTCCTCTGCACACTCATGATGCGCGCGGCCAAACTGGAGTGGTACGAGCAAGGGGATGTCTGGCACCTCGTCATCACGGAAGAACACCGCTCGGCCATCAACAACGTCCCGACCACCAGCCTCGACACCCGCGCCCGGGAGATCCGGCCTCTGCTCTTCGCCGACACCAACGCCCTGCTGCGCCCCGGCGGACTGCTGGCGCCCGTCGACGAGTGGGCCACCACCTTCCGCGACGCGGGAAAGGCGCTCGGCCACGCCGTCCAGGACGGAACCCTCGACCGCGGGCTACGGCAGGTGCTCAGCTACCACGTGATCTTCCACTGGAACCGCCTCGGACTGTCCATGCGGGGACAGAGCATCCTCGCCTGGGCGGCCAGGGCAGCGATCCTCCGCGGAGAGAACGGGGCGTGACCCGCTACGAACAGAGCCTCTTACCTCGCAAAGTCCCTGCGCTCCGACTAGCCTTCCTAAGGCGTAGGGGACGCGGATCAGGCAGCGACAGGTGGGGTTCGTGGGGTTCTGGCACACCGGCTACATGGAGTTCCATGAGCCAACCGGATTCGAGTCGGTCGGACTGCAAGCCCCGCCAAAGCCCCCTGATTTTCCCTGCACTGAGTGTGGACTCGTCTTCTCGTCCGAGCGCGCCCGCCGAGCGCACCACTTCGACGGTCATGCGACTAAGCGGCCTACCCTCCTCTTCAGGGGACGAGAGTGCGGGCGCACGCGCTTGATGGTCACGAGCTCCAGTGTCTTCGCCGATTGGGTGACTTCGGATGCCGAATCCATCACCGTCAACGGCCGCGAGACCTCGACATCTGAAGCCGCCGGCTACCTTGCCTCGGTGAAAGTTGGCGTCCAGACAGTGGCAGTTTTCAATGGCCCGCTGGAGCGAACGTTCGAGTTCGATTTCTGCCTTGCAGAGGAAGAGGACCTCTGCCTCGTCGACCAGGCCTTGGAGAAGCTCATCTCCAGTCGCGAGTTGAGTCGCAACGCAATCGACACCTTCATCGTGCGTGCCGGCCGCGGGGTGACGGCCCGCCGTTACCGCGAAGGTCTGGCGGCATACCTGTACGGCGTGCTTGCGCGGGAGGCGGTCGAGGACCCCGGCCGGGTAGATGCGTCGGGTGCGCCGCTGTACGAGCAGCGGTACAACGGTGCTGTCTCTCTGCTGTCGACCTTTGACCGGTCCGCGGCGGAGGCGATCTGCGGTTTGGTCGCGTTGCACTACAACCAGTTCGAACTCGCCGTGCGCAAGACCAACAGCCACCGCGTCTCCGATGTTGCGGCGCGGTTCCGTTCCCTCCTCGCAGGCGGCGACTTCGTCACGACAAGTCTGGCCGACCGGTCGCACGGAAGCCTCGATCAGGCGTTGAGTGACTCCGTTACCGAAAACCTCCTGGACGTCGGTGCAACGGCTTTGGACGGGACCCAGTCACCCGTGGTTACCCAACTGTTGCCCTTGCTGGGCGAGCTCCGGCCCCAGGACCAGTTCAAGGTCCGGCTCATCGCCGCTGAGGCGCTGCTCGCTGCGGGAGACACCGAGGGCGCATCACGACAGGGCGAGGCGCTCAGGCACTCTAATGAGACCGGCGCCTGGTACGCAGGATTTCGGACCCGACTGCAAGAGGTAGGACGTTGAGCGACGAGACCATTCCAGAGCCCGGCGCGGAGTCGGGGCCGAGCGCTCCCGCGCCGGCAACCGCTACCGGCGACGGCACGGCCTCGGCCGCACCTACTGACAATGCGCCGACGGCATCCGTTGTGGAAGAGGGCTCGCATCGGGCCACATCCAAGACGAAGACAAAGCCGGTCATTACCTCGATCGGCGACCTGCTGACGTTCGCCTACAAGTCGAACGCTCGACTGCTTGACCTCCCAAAGGAGACCCTCAAGAAGCTGGCGATCACCGACGAGGGCATCGCATCGGAGAGTGCGCTGGTCGCGGATCTCGCGCCGACGGACCCAACGTTGTCGGCCCCGTTCAAGCTGCTTCAGTATGTGGCGCGCCAGGGGATCCCGCTCAAACGCGCCGAGAATGGTGACCTCGCACCGGCGTTGAACCGGCTCTTTGACCTCGCGGTAGTCGCACTGGGCCACAGCCCGGTGTTCCGGGTCTGGGTGAACCAGCTGGTCGATCCCTGTAGGGGTCCGCAGCTCTCGACCGAACACCTTCGCAGCATGGCCCGGCAGGTCTGCGCCGACGATCTTGGGCTGTCCCCGGAGCAGTTCAAGACCGCTGACAGTGAGCGCCTCGTCAAGAATGCGATCGCGTGCTACGGCCTCCTCCGCGTGCTCCAGCGTGAGTGGACCCTGGATCAGTTCCTCGATGCATCGTACGGCTCTGTCTGGAGGTACGAGGCCCCGGAGGTAACAGGGCTAGAGCGAGCCGCCAGCGAGGTTGTGGCAAGCCGCGATCTCGACGTGCTCGGGATCGTCGGCGAGAACTACCTGGCCCGGCTCGCCCGCTTGGAGCACCAGGTCACACAACTCGAGCATGAGGCTGGCGCTGCTCAGAATCGCGAGACTCGGCTCCGCAGTGACCTTTCGGCCGTCGAGGAGCGCGAGCAATCTGCGATGGCTCGCGCCGACGCGTTCTCTGCCGACGTGGTGCGACTACAAAAGGAGCTCGCGGCTGAGCGCGATAACAGAGTGGTCGACAAGAGCCACATGACGGACGACTACGAAACGCTGCGAACGCGCATCATCCGGCGTCTCGGGGGTGAGATCGATCTGCTTACCGATGGCCTGCACGCACTCCGGAACGGTGCGCCCAACGTCGCGGAGGAGTTCCTCGACCGTTCCCTGCTTGCCCTCACCCGTGAGGTCGAGCAGCTGAAGAACGCGTCCGGAGGCTTCGCATGATCGTCGGGTTCGACTTCGGAACGACCAACAGTCTGGTTTCGGTAGTAGTTGGTGACCGCGTGATCGACGTGATGGATGTCGAGACTGGCCGACCACATCCCTCGATCGTCCGGTACGAAGGCGAGCAGGTAGTCGTCGGCCGCGAAGCCAAGGACGCGTTGGGTGCGGCGGGCATCGGGGTGCACGGCAACACGGTGAAATCGCCAAAATTTCTCCTCGGCGAGGAAGTAATCGCCGTCGGAGGCGTCGACCGGAGCCCGGTGGACGTCGTTGCGGACGTCGTGCGGCACGTCCGATCGGAGTCCCTGCGCAGTCCGCAGCGGAAGGTGCTTGGCAGCCTCGACAGCGCTGTGGTCACGATCCCCGTGACAATGAATGGGCACCGACGCGCGGCCCTGCGAGAGGCGTTCGCCGGGGCCGGGATGCGTGTAGCCCAGTTCGTCCACGAGCCGCTAGCCGCCTTGTATGGGTTCATCCGGGGAGCAAACGACCCAGAGGAGATGGCGCGGCGGCTTGCACGACGAAACGTTCTGGTTGTCGACTGGGGCGGCGGAACGCTGGACCTGACTCTCTGCCGGGTCGACGAAGAACAGGTGAGACAACTTCGCAACGGTGGCTCGGCCCAGGTCGGCGGCGACGAGTTCGACAGGGTGATTTGCGACGAGGTCGTAAAGCGCGTTCGGGCTCGCGGCAGTGCCACTGACCGTGACCTTGCGATCCCTGAGGCTGAACTCCGGCTTCTCCAGGACGCGGAACGGAACAAGATCGAGCTATCGGCGGACCGCGTTGACGTGACATTCTACCGGCCAAGCTATTTCCAATCAGGGGCCACGTTGCAGTACCAGCTCACACGTCAGGAGCTGGAAGAGATCACACGGCCACTCGTGACGGCAGGTATTGATGAGATCGAGTCGCTGCTCGGCAGCTTGTCGATGGCACCCGGCCAGGTCTCGCTAGTCGTCGTGGTCGGCGGGATGGCGGCCATGCCCGCGATTCGAAGCCGGCTGTACGAGTTGTTTGGTCCGGACCGAGTTGAGGTGCCGACGAACAGTGCCACATTGATCTCACAAGGGGCTGCGTGGATTGCACATGACCAACAGAGGCTCCGACTGGCAAAGCCTGTCGAGCTCGAGCTCGCCCGTGGGTCTTTGATGCCACTCCTCGCTGCGGGCACAGAAATGCCTCTCGGTGGAGAGGCCAAGCACGAAACTCTCCACCTGTACTGCGCGGATCCGACGGACGGGAAGGCTAAATTCCCGATCGCCACTCCGACCGACTTGTCATCGCATCCGCAGGCGAGCGAGCGTCGAACGTCGCTGGGAATGATCACAATCGGCGTCGATGAGGCCGCGCCGCCACTTCATGAGCGCCTCGAACTGAAGGTTCTTCTCGACGACGACTTGGTGTTGTCGGTCGAGGCGTCATCGAGCCAGAAGCACAATCGAGTCAAGGCGTCGTACTACGACCTGGAGTTCGGCCTTGGCCTCCCGGCTTCTGCTATGCCCGGAGGTGGTGCCGCAGGCCCAAAAGCACCTGAGGAGTCCATAGTCGTGCCACAGGCAGGACTGGTCGTCCGTGCGAATGTGGCGAGGTACACGGACAAGGCGGCTATTCCCGGCGACGTGCTATATCGGCACAACTCAGGGGCATTCGCCCGCCACGTGCGCGACGGAGCGACAGAAGCCCAGGTGCGGGAACACCTGTACTACCAGCCGTGCTCCGTCTGCAAGCGCCAGTGGGGGCACCCGAAGTGCCGATGCGGATCGGCGTGACGTGGCGAGCGCCAAGGCACTCGTGCGAGTCCTTGACCACGGAACGGAAGTCGAGTCGGGAGTCCGCCGTCCGATTCGTCTGACCCCCGATGGATATGCGGGCGTCGCGTACGCGGGCGCCGTCTACCCACTCCGGCAGGGCGATCTCATCGACTTGGGCGGATCGAGTTGGGAACTTGCGGACTGCGATCGTTTCCTGTTCGCCGGAGCAGAGGTTCCGTACGCTCCCCTTGTCGATGAACCGCTGGAGAAGGCCGGTGGTTTCGACGTCGAGTGGCCCCTCGAGACCAATCAGTACGGGCATTACGTCGTCTTCAACGCGCCAGAGCGCGTCGCCAGCAGTTTGGTGTCAGCACTTGAGGGCGCAGATCTCAGCGTCCAGCGCTGGGACGTAAGCCATCGCCCAGCAGCCGACGGCAATTTCTACGACTGGTTCGCGCGTCTTCGGTTCAAGGGCAGCCAGGCCGAAGCACTTGCGCTCGTCGGGGCTGTCATCGCGCCGCCGTCGTCTCTTGCGCCGACGGTGCCAGTCACGGATCCGACTACCGCTCGACTCGCTGATGCAGAGGCGCGAATCGAGGAACTGCTCAACCAGCTTTACGTCGCGACACGGAAGGGCGAGGCAGCTGAACGTGAGCTCGCGCAGCTCCGTCACGATCTCGCGAACGCCGAAGCGAGCGAGCATCGATATCGAGAATCCGTTGCCCTTACAGAACGCCATCATGCAGATCTACACGAGCAACTCTCCGTGCTCCGACAAGGCCTGGGAGGCCTGACTGACGCGGCGGAGCTGGTAAGGAGCCTCTCTGACGCCGAGGAGCTTCGAGAACTAGCTCTTGCCGAGAACTCCTTGCTGCTGGAGCTTGTGCGAGCGGCCGAATCGGAAGTCACAGAAAGCGGAGCATGCGCTGGCGGCTTGGCGGCGCAGGTAGACGCACTCCTTGGGAGGGTGTCGGAACTTGAGGCGCTGGAAACTGAGCGACTTCGCGCCGCGACCGCGCAACGGCCCCGGCGAGGCGGTGTCATTGAATTCCTGCCTCAGGCGTTCAGCCGCCTCGAGTTCGTTCTCGATGCAGTCGACGTGATCGCCAACCTCGACTCGCCGGCGTCCACGATGAGAGCACTAGCTGAGATCGACTCTGGGCGCCTTGTTGGAAAGGACCTTGAGGGAATGTGTGGCTGGTTCGAGGTGACGAAATTGGCAACGGGCATCGCGGGAAGGGAGCGACTTGGCCGCATCTACTACAAGCCTGACGGCCGTAGAGTGCTTGTCAGCGTGCACATAAAACAGGACGACAAACAGCAGCGACACCACATCGAGAGGCTACGAGCCCTCTAACGCCTGGTCGGCCTAGCGCAGTTCATGCTTTCGCCCAATCGGTGAACCGGCGGTGAGTCGTAGCCCCCGACGGACCGAGCGACGCGGAGGGAACCTGCTGCCACGTGCATCCCGATGTCGCCACGAACACGATCGCGGCCAGCACCTCACGGTGGCCGTGACGGCGCCGACCGCCACCCTGAGGTCGCGACGGCGCCTCCGGCACCACTCGCGGAAACAGCTCCCACAACTCCTCCGGCACCAGACGCTCAACAATCCCCGCCATGGACAACAGGCTACCGAGTCAATTGAGATGACTTCTAACCACGTGTCAGAACGAAGCGACGTCGGCACCGCGATCGGAATAGGCCTCATCATTGCTCTCTGGGCAGCCGTGGACATCATTCTGGACATCACCTAAGGCGTCTATCGCCTCGCCCGCAGGCAGGCAGGCAGGCAGGCAGGCAGGCAGGCAGGCAGGCAGGCAGGCAGCGAGCGTGACGCGACTCACCGCCCGGCGGCAGCGGCAATTGTGTCGCTAAAGTCCCTCGCCGGGCGGGGGCGGCTCGGGCATTTCCCAGATGCGGCTGAATACGTCGGCAACCTGGGGCCAGACCAGCTGACGAGCACACTCGACCGAGTCGACCTCATTGGCCAAGGGCCCGAGGACAACGAACTCGTGGGGGATGATTCTGCCGGCCCTGTCCTTGCGTCCCAAGGGATCCGGGAAACGCAGCGCCCCCTTCTCGGCGACGCGCCACCAGACTTCCGGCTCGTCCCCGACATCCGAGAAGGCGTCGTCGTAGACCTGGAGTGGATCCCCGAATCCCCCGTCTCGGAGAAACCGGAAACCCCAGGTCCGCCCACGCGTGGCCCAGATGAGGCTCACTTGACGCTCCTAAGAAAGACCTGCTCCTCTTCTCCCCTGTCCAGGTCCATCCGGAAGCGGGACAACGTGGCGGTGAGATAGTTCTGTTTGGCCATCGCTTCGGAGTTGATGTTTTTGAGTTTATCCCCTGCCACCTTGGCCGCCTCGTTCAAGACTTCCTTCGAGAGCACGAGGCCGACGACGTTCCGCAAAAGACCTACCGCACCAGGCAGCTTGACCTTGCTACCGACCAGCGCAGCGGCCAAAGCTCCCGCCCCGCCCAGTAGACTCTCCGCCACCTTCACAGGGATTTGTTTCAACTGGGCCCATCGGACGTGGCGCTCGAATGGAAGCATGGCGGCCAGCGGGAGGATCAACTCCAGGCCGACGCGCTTGGTCACCTCAATCTTTTCTGCACCGAACTTCGCTGACGAAAGCAGCACGAAGTCCTCACCCACGGACAACGCGTCACTGGCCTCCACCAGCCCAGCGATCACCCCACGCAATTCGACTATGTCATCGCCGGCCTTCTCCACGAGGAGATCCCTGAAATTGAACACGTCCAGGTTCGGCAGCAGATCGGACTTTGACAGTGCCATGATCCAGATACGCGGAAATTCAACGAGGGGCTTGCCGTCCTTCAGTAGATCGCTCTTGATCGACAGCAGTCCGTTACGGAAATTGGTCAGCAGCGACTTCAGGTACCGCTCTTCCTGTCCGGCGTTGTCCAGCAACCGCTGACCGTCCACCAGTAGGAGAGCGACATCAGAGTTCAGCAAGGACATGAACGTGTCGACTCTGCGTTGGGCCTCCTCCGGCCCACTCACGTCCTCCTCGAACCACTCACCCGGGTAATCGTGCCAGACAAGGCGCAGGGCGTCGAAAGGCCTGGCCTTATTGGCCTTAGCGTCGGACCCGTCCTTCAGCCTGATCGAGAAAGAATAGGACGTGGCGGAGAAACGGTTGGTTGCGGGCAGTCGCGCCGACTCCCTCATACCAAGGTAGTTTCGATGCAGCCGAGTGCCCTGTCCCATTTCGTCCGCCACGACATGGAACAGACTCTTCTGCAGGTACTGAGGCTCCTGCGTCGCTCCATAGAAGGAGGAGAGCATGACGGTCTTCCCGCTGCCACTCTCGCCGAACACTGCAATGTGCTGCTCCAGCGCTGCTTTCTTTACTTGCATATGAGGAGCATACCGAGGTTCCCCTCGCAGCGTGAAGACCGTGACTGCAGGGGAATTTAGAGCGTGCGTGTGCCGCTGACCGTTACCAAAGGTCGCCAGCACCCCTGCCCACTCTCCTGAAGAAGAGCGTTGAGACGTGCCACTTGCTGCGGCGTAAGATAGGCTGTGTCGGGCTCGAGGTTGAGGGAGTAGTGGGCCTCGAACCACACGAGAATTTCCGGCCAGCTCCAGATCTTGGTGGCAGTCCGCCCCTGACCCACCTGGGCACGGGGAGCCGGGAACGGTTCACCCTTGGTACGCCTCTTCCCTGCTGCCCACAGGCGCAAGCTTCATGGCTCAGACCGGCCCGCGCGGCGATGTCGGCAACCGAGACGAACTGCTCGTCGACGCGCTCTACAGAGGCCTGTGGCAGCACGCGTCCGATGCGGACTGCTGCGGCCGCAACCGCAGCAGTCCGCATCGGACGACGTGGTGATGAACGTGGCGACTACCTGTTCCCCGGTCGCGTGTCAGGCGCAATCGACCAGGCGAACAGCGAGCTGCTCGGCCATCCCGTTATCGTCGAGGTCAACCCCGCGGACGATCAGCGGAATGTGCCCATACTGCTTCTGACCAGGCCGTTTGCGTCGTAGCGCTTCATACGGAGCCAGATGATCTCCCTCTGGCGACGTAGGAGCGGGTTCGAGTCCAGGGTCCCGCATGAATGGTCGACGCACTGAGATAGAGCTCCGCATCTCAGCTCGAATACGCGACACCCTCAACATGCGAGCCCACCAGTCCCGGGGCCGGATTCAGAGCTCAGGACGCAGCGCGTCGCGGTTGCCGTCCTTCTCCAGCAAGGCCAACCGGAAGTTGGGACGCAAGTCCAGCTTCCCCTCCGGAATGTCGACGCCGTCCAAGCCGTTGACGCGGCCGAGGAGCTCCGTACGCAGCGGGCGGTCGGTGAAGGGCTCGCGGGTGGCGAGGTACTGGAAGACCACCTCCGCCGAACCACCGCGTCCGCCGCCGGGGTAGAGCACCAGCGGCCAGATCCCGGCGCCGGGGAGACCTGCCGCACCCAGCATCAGGAAGGCGCTGGTGGTGACCTGGCCGACCCCATAGCCGACCCAGCCGCCCAGCTCCTCCCACCGGGCGAGGAGAGTACGCACCGCGCCCACGGTCTCGGGGGTGTCGTCCGCGGTGAGCTGGGCGGAAGAACCGCTCGGCCCGGGTTTCTTCCTCTGGCTCCGCTCCGTCGCGCCCCGCCGCCACCGCGCCCTCCGAAGACTGCTCCTGGTCGGGGACGGCCAGCAGCAGTGCCAGGTCACTGCTGGTCAGTCGTTGGGCGGGGTCCGCAGCCCCGGTCTGGGTGAAGTGGATGCCGTCGGCGTTCAGTCGCGCCCGTACGTCCTCGCCCTCCGGCTGCGGGCCGGCCCAGCGGAAGCCGTCGGCGATCCGCCCCTCCGCATTGAGGACGCGGTAGGCCTGCACGACGCCTGCGGTCTGGGCGAGGTGGTTGCCCACCGCCTGGGCGCCGGAGCCGATGTACGCGGCGAGGTCGCCGTACGAGGTCCAGGCGTCGTGCGGCAGGGCGGCGAGGACCTGGTGGACGAGCTGCCAGTCGCGGCTCCGCTCGGCCAACTCGGCGGCACGGGCGCCGATTTCGCGGGCGCCCCAGCGGTCGGTGGCGGCGATGCGGCGGTTCAGCTCCAGGTGGCTGCTGTGCAGCAGGTCCTGCTTGCGGTCGAAGGGGTGGTTGGAGAGCTCGGAGTTCTGAGCGGTGAGGGTCAGGTTGCCCAGGGTGTGCTGGAGTCGGGCGTGCACGTCCTGTGGGGTCTCGCCGTCGATGGCGTCCTCGGCGAGAACTTGGCCGGCGACAGTCCTGGCCCGGGCCCGGCAGCACCAGGACGGGGACCGAGCGGGAACGGCCTCCCTCATGGCACCGGGCCACCCCCTCCTCGCGATCCAGTCCACTTTCGGCAACCAGGCCGCGATCGTGGCGGTGCAGCGCGCCGGCGGGAGTGCCGAGGGGAAGCAGCCGGAGAGCGCCGCCCCGCCCCCCGGGCCGAAGAGCTACCGCGACCGGATCGCCGCGATCCTCGACAAATTCAAGAAGAACCTCGAACTCATCGACACGTTCGTCAAGGGCGTCCATGTCCCCGCCAACGCGGGCTTCGCCCAGCAGGCATCCGCGACGGCGAGCGAGGGCCTCAAGCACTCGGCGCGTCCGGGTCCGCCGCCGCGTCGGAGAACCTCCTCACGGAGGCCACCGGCGCCGTACTCAGCGGCATGGAGGCGGTCAAGGCGAGCAAGGACGCCGCGAAGCACAAGGACGGTGCCGCCTTCCACACCGCGGACAAGAAGGCCAACTCCAAGATGGCCGACGCGGTCATCGGTGCCGCCGGCTCGGGGAACTACGCCCTCGGCATCGCCAAGGAACTGACCAAGGCGCGGATGGCGGCGCACGCCGCGGCGGCATCCGAGGCGAGCGGCATCGGCTCCAGCGTCGTCGGAGCGGTGAAGGGTGCCCGCGCGGCGACGCGCGGCGGGCTGACCGCCCGCAAGTACCACGCCCTGAAGGGGCTCGAGAAGCACGACCGTACCGACGACGGGGCCATGGCCCGGCTGAACCGGGCACGGCAGGAGGCCGAACGGGCCGCCGACGACGCGGACGTCGCGCTGGACGGCCACTGGGACCACGAGGGCGAGGACCGGATGGCGCGCGTCTCCGAGGCCATCGACGCGGCCTGGGCGGCGACGGGCGCCGCTCGTGACGCGGCGACCGACATCCGGCGCGCCGAAGACGCGAACACGATGAACACCGTGCACTCCTACGCGCTGGGCAAGCAGCGCAACAAGATGGGCAAGCAGGCCCTCACCGCCGTGGGCGAGTCCACCAAGGCCGCGGGCGGCATCGTGACGGCGATCGCCGCCACGGCGGGCGGCGCCGGGCCGGCGAGCAATCCGGTCTGCTGGGGCCTGGCCGCAGGGGCGGCCGGCCTCATCCTCGGTGTCACCGCCTACAAGGCCGGCCGCGCGGGCGTGAAGCGTTACGAAGGGGCCCGCCACCCGGAACGCTGGGCGGCGGACGAGACCCCGGCCGAGCCCGCCTCCCGGCCGGACGCGCTCAAGGAGGCCCTGAAGTTCTGGAAGAAGGTGGAGAACGGTGAGCGCCAGGCCATGGCGCGCAAGATCTACGGCTTGGCGGCCGGCCCAGGGATCGACGGGAGTGGCGAGACGTCCGCCGCCGTGCGGGAGTCGGCCAGAGCCCTCCTCGTCGCACTCAAAGCGGGCCCGGCCAACCACCGCCGGACCCCGCAGGAATGGGCCGACTCCCTCGACGCCCCTGCGAAGAGCGCCGCGTGGATCAAGGAGATCGCGGAGCAGCTCTCCTCGGCCTGATGCGTGAGAACGGCGTCCGGGGGCCCGCCGGACGTGCGTGCGAGAGCCACGCGGCCCCCGCACGCACGGGACACGGCTCAGCCCAGTCGTAAGTGGTGCAGCATCAGCAGGGCGGCCGCCATGCCCGCCGCCGGGATGTCGCCGGTGGCTATCAGGTCCGGGATCAGCTTCAGGGGGACCCACTCGCGGCGTGAGGATTCGAAGGCGTCGTGCGGCTCGCCCGTCCGGTTCGCCTCCTCGGACCAGTAGAAGTGGTGCCGGGCGTCGGTGAGGCCGTTGGACGGTTCCACCGTCAGGAGGGGGTGGAGCGGGCCGGGGCGCCAGCCGGTCTCCTCCTCCATCTCGCGGGCGGCCGCCGCCGGCAGGGACTCGCCGTCCTCGACCACGCCCGCCGCCAGCTCCCAGCCCCAGCTGTCGGTGATGAAGCGGTGCCGCCACAGCAGCAGCACCTCGTTCGCCGCGTTGACCACGGTGGCGGCCGCCACCGGGCGCAGCCGGATCACGAAGTGATCGAGCCGGCCGCCGTCGGGGAGCTCGACATCGGCCAAGTTGACCCGGAACCACGGGTTCTCGTACACGGGTTGTTCGTTCAGGTTCGCCCACTGCACAGTTCTGCCACCTTTCGATCGTTGGTGGCGGTATCGCAGCAGACTTCGGCTCACAGCGGTACGCGCAGTGCCCCCTCCACGCGTTCGGCGGCCCGTTCCGCGTCGGCGCTCCCGCTGGCGGCCAGGTCCGCGCGGACCGCCCGCAGCCGGTCGCGCAGCCGCTGCGACTCCATGCCCCGGGCCCGGTCCGCCATCTCGACCGCCGTGGCCGCCGCCCGGTCCGCCTCGCCTCGGCGCAGCTCGACCGTGGTGAGCATGGCGAGGCGGTGGACCCGGCCCCGGTCGTGCGCGGGGGTCCGGACCGCCGCCACCGCGTGCTCCCGGGCCGCCGGCAGGTCCCCGAGGCTGAGCAGCGCCTCCGCCACCTGCACATCGACCAGGCCCGGCTGCACATAGCCCGTCTCGTCCGGCTCCCGGCCCGGCCGGATGCGGGCGGCCTCGGACTCGGCGCGGCCGATGCACGCCAGCGCGCTCGCCCGGTCCCCGAGCCTCGCGTACGCCTTGGCCTGCATCGCGTGCAGGTCGGCGGCGAGCGCGGGGGTGATCTCGCGGCCGGCCGCGCGCAGGGCCGCCTCCGCGAAGGCGACGGACTGGCGGAACTCGGCGAGGAACAGCGACTGGTTGACCAGCAGCGCGATCACATAGCCGCCGAGCGCGCGGTCCCCGCTCGCCTTGGCCAGCCGCAGCGCCTGGTGGAAGTAGCGCTGGGCGAGGCCGTGCGCGTCGGAGTCGTAGGCGCAGATGCCCGCGACGGCCACCAACGCGCCCGTCGCGCGGTGCAGCTGACGGCCCGTCGCATCGCTGTAGCCGCCGCGCAGCAGCGGGGCGGCCCCGGCGTTGAGGAAGCCGACGACGCGCGGACGCGTCGCGATTCCGCCCGCCTTGCGGTACATCAGTTCGTAGTGGTCACGGGCGGCCCGCAGCGTCGCTATGTCCGCCACGCCGACCCCGGCCGGCCCGGTCCGTGACACATCGGCGTCCTCCGGCGGGTTCTCCCACTCCCAGACCGGCATCACGGCGCCGGTCCCGGTGACGGCCGGGGCGGCGACCACATGGGGGCGCTGCTGGGCGTCGCAGCGCCACACCGCGGTGGCCCGTTCCACGAAGCCGGTGAGCGAGGAGCCCTGGGCCGGCGGGTGGCCCCCGTCGGGGCCCGCCATGCCGATGTCGTCCAGCGAAACGGCCCGGCGCAGGCGGTTTCCCAGCACCTCGCAGATCAGGTCGGGCACCTGGCCGCGCGGGCGCTGGCCCTTCAGCCAGCGGGCGACGGCGGTGTGCTCGTACCGCAGTCCGAGACCGCGCGCACGGCCGGCCCGGTTCACATGGGCGGCCAGTCCGGCCCGGGAGACGCCCGCCTCCTCGATCAGGGCCTCAAGCGCGGTATTGGGCTCTTTGGGCCCCATGTCCCCCTCCGGTGGTTCGGCACGCCTGGACGTGTCGCCCCAGTGGAGCACGATTCACACGGGGTGTGAACGGAATGCCCGAACCGTCCCGCCGCGCACGCTGCCGCGGCGGCCCCGGGCTCGCTTGAATGATTCCCCTCGCAGGGCGCGGACGGGCCGTCTGCTCCCCCTCGTACAGCAGGGCGGCCCGCATCCGCGCAGTCCACCCCGCCGGCCTGCCCGACACTCCACGGCGGGGACGGACGGCGAGCACACAGGAGGGGCGCATCCGGTGGCCGGACGCGCCCCTCCTTCTCGTGCTTCCCGCGGGGTGATTACGCTCCGCGCAGCACCGCGCCCGTACGCTCGGCGGCCAGGGCCACCGCCGCGTCGCGGGCGGCGCTCGCCTCGTCGACCGTCAGGGTGCGGTCGGCGGCGCGGAAGCGCAGCGCGTACGCCAGGGACTTGCTGCCCTCGCCGATCTGCTCGCCCGTGAAGACGTCGAACAGCCGCAGCGACTCCAGGAGTTCGCCCGCGCCCTCGCGGAGCGCGCGCTCCACGTCGGCGGCGGGCACGTCCTGGCCGACGACCAGCGCGACGTCCTGGGTCGCCACCGGGAAGGTGGAGATCCTCGGCGCCCGCAGCACGCCGTCGACGGCCCGCTCCAGGATGTCGAGGTCGACCTCCATGGCGCAGCTGCGCTCGGGCAGGTGGAGCTCCTTGATGACGCGCGGGTGCAGTTCGCCCGCGTGTCCGAACAGGGTCTCCTCACCGGCCACCGTCACGTACAGCGCGGCGCAGCGGCCCGGGTGCCAGGGGGCGTGCCGGTCGGCGCGGACGGTGACCTCGACCCCGGCCTCGCGGGCGATGGTACGCGCGGCCTCGACGGAGTCCGCCCAGTCGGCCGGGCGGCCCTTGCCCCACCAGCCGGCCTGCTCGCGGGCGCCCGCGAGGACGACGGCGGCGTGGCGCGGCTGACGCGGGAGCGCGGCGTCGAGCGAGGCGATGTCCTGCTCCGAGGGGCGCCGGTCGACGGGCAGCCGGACGGGCTTGGTCTCGTCGCCGGTGGGCCTGAAGACGAGGCCGGTCTCGAAGAGGGCGAGGTCGTGGCTGCCGCGTCCGTCGTTGCGCCGCAGTGCGCCGAGGAGGCCCGGCAGCAGCGTGGTGCGCAGCGAGGGCTCCTCGTCGGAGAGCGGGTTGACGAGCTGGACGGTGCGGCGGCGGGCGTCGTCCGCCTCCAGACCGAGCTGGTCGAGGACCGCCTCGCCGATGAACGGGTAGTTCAGCGCCTCCACGTACCCCGCGCCCGCGAGCGCCCGGCCGACGCGGCGGTGCAGCCGCTGGCGGTCGGTGAGGCCGCGGCCGGAGGGCGGCGTCGGAAGCGTGGAGGGCAGGTTCTCGTAGCCCTCCAGGCGGATGACCTCTTCGGCCAGGTCGTTGGGCTCGTTGAGGTCGGGGCGCCAGGACGGCGTGGTGACCAGGAGCTCGTCCTGCCCGTAGACGTCGCAGCCGACCTCCTGGAGGCGGCGGACGACGGTCTCGCGGCCGTACGCGACACCGGCGACCTTGTCCGGGTGGTCGGCCGGCATCGTGATGGTGCGGGGCGCAGACGGGGCGGCGACCTCGGTGACGCCCGCCTCGGCGGTGCCGCCGGCCAGGAGGACCAGCAGGTCGACGGTGCGCTGCGCGGCAGCGGCGGCGGCCTGCGGGTCGACGCCGCGCTCGAAGCGCTTGGACGCCTCGGAGGGCAGCTTGTGGCGGCGCGCGGTGCGGGCGATCGAGATCGCGTCGAAGTGCGCGGCCTCGATGACGACCTCGGCGGTGTGCGCGCCCTCGGCGGCGTCGGCGATCTCCGTGTCGGCGCCGCCCATGACGCCCGCGAGGCCGATGGGGCCGCGGTTGTCGGTGATGACGAGGTCGCCGGAGTCCAGGACGCGGACCGCGCCGTCGAGCGTGGTGAGCTTCTCGCCCTGCTCGGCACGGCGGACGCCGATGGGGCCGTCGATGCGGGTCCGGTCGTAGGCGTGCAGCGGCTGGCCGAGTTCGAGCATCACGTAGTTGGTGATGTCGACGGCGAGCGAGATCGGGCGCATGCCCGCCTTCTGGAGGCGGCGCTGCATCCAGATCGGGGTGCGGGCCTCGGGCTGGAGTCCGGTGACGGTGCGCGCGGTGAAGCGGGAGCAGCCGATCGGGTCGGAGACCTTGACCGGGTAGCCGTACGCGTTGGGCGCGGGCACGTCCAGGAGGGCCGGGTCGCGCAGCGGCAGGCCGTAGGCGATGGCGGTCTCGCGGGCGACGCCGCGCAGGGACAGGCAGTAGCCGCGGTCGGGCGTGACGGCGATGTCCAGGACCTCGTCGCGGAGCTCCAGGAGCTCGATCGCGTCGGTGCCCACCTCGTACTCGGGCGGGAGCACGATGATGCCGTGGGTGCCGTCGTCGCCCATGCCGAGTTCGTCGGCGGAGCAGATCATGCCGTGCGAGGTCTTGCCGTACGTCTTGCGGGCGGCGATCGCGAAGTCGCCGGGGAGCACGGCGCCGGGCAGGACCACGACGACCTTGTCGCCGACGGCGAAGTTACGGGCGCCGCAGACGATCTCCTGCGGCTCGCCGGTGCCGTTGGCGGTGCCGACGTCGACCGTGCAGAAGCGGATCGGCTTCTTGAAGCCCTCCAGCTCCTCGATGGTCAGCACCTGTCCGACGACCAGCGGGCCGGTGAGGCCGGTGCCGGTCTGCTCGACCGTCTCGACCTCCAGGCCGACGGCGACCAGCTTGGCCTGCACGTCACGGCCGGTCTCGGTGGCCGGCAGGTCGACGTATTCCCGCAGCCAGGAAAGCGGGACGCGCATCAGATCTCCATCCCGAAGGGCCGGGTGAACCGGACGTCACCTTCGACCATGTCTCGCATGTCTTCGACGTTGTGGCGGAACATCAGCATCCGTTCGATGCCGAACCCGAAGGCGAATCCGCTGTACTTCCGGGGGTCGACGCCGCAGGCGGTGAGCACCTTGGGGTTGACCATGCCGCAGCCGCCGAGCTCGATCCAGCCCTCGCTGCCGCAGGTGCGGCAGGGGCGGTCCGGGTTGCCGACGGAGGCGCCGCGGCAGACGTAGCAGACCATGTCCATCTCGGCGGACGGCTCGGTGAACGGGAAGAAGTTCGGCCGCAGCCGGGTCTTCATGTCCGGGCCGAAGAGCGCCTGGACCATGTGGTCGAGGGTGCCCTTCAGGTCGGCCATGGTCAGGCCCTCGTCCACGGCGAGCAGCTCGATCTGGTGGAAGACCGGGGTGTGCGTGGCGTCGAGCTCGTCGGTGCGGTAGACGCGGCCGGGGCAGACGACGTAGACCGGGGGCTCGCGGTCGAGCAGGGTGCGGGCCTGGACCGGGGAGGTGTGCGTACGCAGCACGACGCCGGACTCGTCGTTCTTCGCGCCGTCGGCGCCCTGGACGAAGAAGGTGTCCTGCATCTGCCGGGCCGGGTGGTCGGGCACGAAGTTGAGGGCGTCGAAGTTGAACCACTCGGCCTCGGCCTCGGGGCCCTCGGCGATCTCGTAGCCCATGGCCACGAAGACGTCGGCGACGCGCTCCATGATGGTCGTCAGCGGGTGGCGGGCGCCGGCCGGGGTGCGGTCGTAGGGCAGGGTGACATCCACCGCCTCCTCGACCAGGACCCGGGCGTCGCGCTCGGCCTCCAGCTCCGTCTGGCGGGCCGCGAGGGCACGGCCCACGGCGGCGCGGGCCTGGCCGACGCGCTTGCCGGCCTCGGCCTTGGCCTGCGGGGGCAGTGCGCCGATCTCGCGGTTGGCGAGCGACAGGGGCGAGGTGCCACCGGTGTGCGCCGTCTTCGCGTGGGCGAGCGCTTCGAGGTCACCCGCGGCGGCGAAGGCGGCGAGCGCCTCGTCCCGGATGCGCTCGATCTCTTCCGGTTTCAGTGCCTCGACCTCGACTGGGTCGTACGACTTGTTCGGTGCCGACATCTCTTCCCGTACTTCCGATTGGCTGAGTGCTGCGCTTACCGGGGGATACTCCCGGACCCCCGTGACCTCGCTCGAAGACCGGAGGACGCAAAGGTGCCAAGGGTCGAGTCTAAGGGTCGCGGGGCGGGTGGGGCGCCCGTGGGCCGCTCGGGGCCTCAGCTGAGATAGGCCGGCGTGCTCACGGGCAGCATAAATCGGAACTCCGCGCCGCCTCCGGGGCCGCGGCCGACCGTGATGGTGCCGCCGTGGGCCTCGACGATGCCCTTGACGATGTAGAGGCCCAGGCCCGTGCCGCCGCGCTTGCTGCCCCGCCAGAAGCGGGTGAAGACGCGGCTCATCGACTCCTCGGGGATGCCGGGACCTTCGTCGCTCACGGTGACGGCCGCTCCCCTCTCGTCGCTCTTCGCCGGTGCGGGTGCCACATCGATGGTGACAGTTCCCTCGCCGTGCCGCACCGCGTTTTCGAGCAGGTTGCCGAGCACCTGGTCGACCTTGTCCGGGTCGGCCCACACCGCGGGCAGCGGCTGCCGGGTGCGGACGAGGAAGCGGCCGGGGTCCTGGCCGGCCGCGGTGTGCGCCTGGACGTGGCGCTCGACGGCGGCGGACAGGTCGACGGGCTGGCGGCGCAGCTCCAGGCGGCCGGAGTCGATCCGGGAGATGTCCAGGAGCTCGGTGATGAGGCGGGTGACCCGGTTGGCGTCGGCGTACACCGTGTCCAGCATCAGGCGCTTCTGGTCGTCGGTGAACCGCTCCCACTTGGCCAGGAGCGTCGCCGTGAAGCCCTTGACCGAGGTCAGCGGCGAGCGCAGTTCGTGGGCGACGGTCGCGATGAGCTCGGCGTTGCTGCGCTCGGTGCGGCGGCGGGCCTCCGTGCCGCGCAGGCTGACGACCAGGCGGCGGACCGGTCCGGTGGGGGTCTCACGCACATAGCGGGCGGAGACCAGGACCTCGCGCCCGCCGGGCAGCAGCAGATTGCGCTCGGGCTGGCCGGTCCGGGTGGCGAGGCCGCCGTAGGGGTCGGTCAGCTCCCACCAGCGGCGGCCCTTGAGGTCCTCCAGCGGCAGCACCTGCGCCACGGGGCGGCCGAGGGCGGCGGCCTCCGACACGGCGGTGATGCGGACGGCGGCGGCGTTGAAGCAGATGATCCGGCCGGTCCCGTCCGCGACGACGAGCCCGTCGGGGAGGTCGTCGGGGTCCAGCCCGAGGCCGCCCGCCGCGTCCGCGACGCCCGCCAGTGCCGCGCGCGGCCCGCTCGTGCCGACAGCCATTCAGTACCCCCACTCTCCACCGGTGCAGTGGGCCCCCGAGTTCGCCACCCTACTAGTCGTCGGTGACGCAGCGACACCCTGTGGGGGCTCTCCGTCGAAGTGGGAGCGCGCGGAGGGGGCTCAGGCGGTGGTGCGGCGGGGGCGCTGGGCGCGCGCGGAGGCGTAGAGGCAGACGGCGGCGGCGGTGGCGAGGTTCAGGCTCTCCGCCTTGCCGTGGATCGGCACCCGCACCACGGCGTCGGCCAGGGCACGGGTCTCCTCCGG
This sequence comes from Streptomyces sp. NPDC097595, assembly GCF_044761525.1. Lineage (NCBI taxonomy): Bacteria > Bacillati > Actinomycetota > Actinomycetes > Kitasatosporales > Streptomycetaceae > Streptomyces > Streptomyces sp. NPDC097595. The sequence goes on from NZ_JBIWCN010000032.1 coordinate 24,702, forward strand.
CAGGCCCCACGCCTCGTTGCCGAAGACCCAGGCGGTGGGCCCGCCCATCGTGCCGGCGTCCAGCTCGTCGTCCAGGTCGTCCGTGCCCGCGCCGTCGGCGGCCAGGATGCGGACGCCCGCCTCGCGCAGCCCGCGTACGGCCTGTTCGACGGGGACGCCCACGGCGACCGGCAGGTGGAAGAGCGAACCGACCGAGGCACGCACCGACTTGGGGTTGTACAGGTCGACGGAGGCGTCGGTCAGGACGACCGCGTCGGCGCCCGCCGCGTCGGCGCAGCGCAGCACCGTGCCGGCGTTGCCGGGGTCGCGGACGTGGGCCAGGACGGCGACCAGCTTGGGCCGGGCGGCGAGGATCGCATCGAAGGGCGAGTCGAGGAAGCGGCAGACGCCGATGAGGCCCTGCGGGGTGACGGTCTGGGAGACGTCGGCCAGGACGTCGGCGCCGGCGAGGTGGACGCGGGCGCCGGCCGCGTGGGCGGCGTCGATGATCGCGGTGTAGCGGTCGGCGGCCTCGACGGTGGCGAAGAGTTCGACCAGGGTCGGTTCGCCGTCGTCGCCCCGGTGCTCGGCGGCCTCGCGCACGGCCTGCGGCCCCTCGGCGATGAACCTGCGCTCCTTGCCACGGAAGTTGCGCCGGGCCAGCCGCCGGGCGGCGGCGACGCGCGGCGAACGCGGGGAGATCAGTTCAGGGATGCCCATGATCGGCGGCGAGCCTCTCTGCGTGACGAAGAGTCCTGGTGGTACAACGCACCGGACCCGCAGACGGCGGGCGCCTGCGGGTCCGGCTCAAAAGCCAAGAAGTGCGGCCTGGGTCAGGCGGCCTTCGGGGCGTTGACGTCGCTCGGGAGGGCCTTCTGGGCGACCTCGACGAGGGCGGCGAACGCGTTGGCGTCGTTGACCGCGAGCTCGGCCAGGATCTTGCGGTCCACCTCGATGTTGGCGGCCTTCAGACCCTGGATGAGGCGGTTGTACGTCATGCCGTTCTGACGGGCGGCCGCGTTGATGCGCTGGATCCAGAGCTGACGGAAGTCGCCCTTGCGCTTCTTGCGGTCGTTGTAGTTGTAGACCAGGGAGTGGGTGACCTGCTCCTTGGCCTTGCGGTACAGGCGCGAGCGCTGACCGCGGTAACCGCTGGCGGCTTCGAGAATCGCCCGGCGCTTCTTGTGGGCGTTGACTGCCCGCTTGACGCGTGCCACTTGTTAACTCCTTGTAGCGGGGCCGTGGTCGTACTCACACGGCCCGGAAACGAATTGGTCCCGGTCGGATCGAGGGCGCGTCCCCGGACTCACCGGGGACGACGGCCTCACTTGCCGAGAAGCTTCTTGATCTTCTTGGCGTCGGCCGGAGCCACGACGACCGTGCCGGTCAGCGAGCGGGTCTTCTTGGACGACTTGTGCTCGAGAAGGTGGCGCTTGCCGGCCCTCTCGCGGAGCACCTTGCCGGAGCCGGTGATCTTGAAGCGCTTGCTGGCACCGCTGTGCGTCTTGTTCTTCGGCATCGCGCCGTTCTCTCCTCGTCAGTGGCGCCCCTCTCGGTGCGGGCACCGGACTGCGGGGGCGTCAGATCTTGATGGGGGTTCCGGGGGGACCCGGGGGTGCCTGGCTGGCACCCCCCGCGGTCACGCCTCGGAAGGTGTCTCGGCCTCGGCCTCGGGCGCCGCCTCGGCCGGAGCCTCGGGCGCCGTCTCCGCGGGCGCGGCGTCGGGGGTGTTGGTCCCCTGGCGCTCCGCCTTGCGGGCGGCCTGGGCCTCGCGGGCCTCGGCCATGGCTTCGGTCTTCTTCTTGTGCGGGCCCAGAACCATGATCATGTTCCGGCCGTCCTGCTTCGGGTTGGACTCGATGAAGCCGAGTTCCTCCACGTCCGAAGCGAGCCGCTGGAGCAGTCGGAAGCCCAGCTCGGGCCGGGACTGCTCACGACCGCGGAACATGATCGTGATCTTGACCTTGTCGCCCTGCTTGAGGAACCGGACGACGTGACCCTTCTTGGTGTCATAGTCGTGCGGGTCGATCTTCGGCCGGAGCTTCATCTCCTTGATGACCGTGTGCGCCTGGTTCTTGCGCGCCTCACGGGCCTTCATGGCCGACTCGTACTTGAACTTCCCGTAGTCCATGAGCTTGCACACGGGCGGACGGGCGGTTGCCGCCACCTCGACCAGGTCGAGGTCGTACTCCTGTGCGAGTTCCAGGGCCTTGGCAAGCGGCACAATTCCGACCTGCTCGCCACTGGGACCGACAAGTCGCACCTCGGGCACGCGAATCCGGTCGTTGATGCGGGGCTCGGCGCTGATGGATCCTCCTCGGTAGCACCACGCGACCGCCTGGCGGACAGCCACGTAACGTCTGTTTCAGACAGACCAACCGCATCGGAGCAACAAAAATGCCCCGGACGGGACACAGGCGGGGCTCCTGGAAAACCGGAACACCGCCACGGTGAACCGCGGGGCGCATCGGGCGGTTCCATCGTCCGTACGGAACGATGGTGACCGCCTGACCGGTGACCCGCCGCCCTGAGGGCGGTCAGGTGGGAGAACGGAGCCTCCACTTGTGGGCCGGGCACATAGCTGTCCGGCCGGTCGTTACACAAGGTTAGCAGCTCGCCGAGTGGTGCGCGAACCACGTGTCTCATCGACTCCCGCAGAACGGGGGCCGTCGCCGTGGGCCTATCGTAAGGCGCATGAGTGACGCGACCCCCAGCAGTGATTCCCCCGGCTTCGACGAGATGGCCCGCGACATCGCGGAGGTGCCCGCCGTCGAGGTGATCGTGACGGTCGCCGTCAACCTGATGAGCGCCGCCGCCGTCAAGCTCGGCCTGACCGAGGACGGCGACGCGCACAAGGACCTGGACGAGGCCCGCAAGCTGGTCCACGCGCTGGCCGGCCTGCTGGACGCGAGCACCACCGAGATCAGCTCCTTCCACGCCGCCCCGCTGCGCGACGGCCTGAAGTCCCTCCAGCTGGCCTTCCGCGAGGCGTCACTCGTCCCGGACGAGCCGGGCAAGGGCCCGGGCGAGAAGTACACCGGCCCGGTCTTCGGCTGAGCCTCCCGCCCCTCCTTCTTTCTCCGTACGCGAAGAGCCCCCGCCGGTCCTCCCGGCGGGGGCTCTTCGCTTCGCGGGTACGGGTCAGACCTCCGCGGCCGTCTCGCCGCCGCGCATCGAGGGGTGGGTCAGCCGGTGCGCGAGCGCCGCGAGCAGGCCGCCGGCCAGTGGGGCCACGATGAACAGCCACAGCTGGGAGAGGGCCGCGCCGCCCGCGAACAGGGCCGGGCCGAGGCTCCGGGCCGGGTTGACGGAGGTGCCGGTGAGCGGGATGCCGACCAGGTGGATCACCGCGAGGGAGATACCGATGGGCAGCCCGTCGAAGCCGACGATCGCCACCTTGTGGGTCACCGCGAGGACCACGAAGACCAGCAGGAAGGTCAGCACCACCTCGGCGAGGAAGGCGCCGCCGATGTTGATGTGCACGTCGGAGCGGTCGCCGTAGCCGTTGCTCCCGAAGTGTCCGCTCGTCTTCAGCCCCGGCACCTGCTTGGCCAGCAGGAACAGCAGCGCCGCACCGGCGATGCCGCCGAGGAACTGCGCGATCCAGTACGTCACGGCCGTGCGCACGTCGATCCGCCGGGCGGTCAGCATGCCGAGGGTGACCGCCGGATTGATGTGGCAGCCCGAGATCGGGCCGAGGGCGTAGGCGAGTGCGAGAAGCACGAAGCCGAACGAGAGCGCGATGCCCACGACGCCGATGAACTGAGTGCCCAGCACCGCCGAGCCAACACCGAAGAAGACCAGCAGCAGGGTGCCGAGGAACTCCGACACGGCTGTCCGCGTCTGCATACAACCACCTCGCGAAGATCGTTCCTTTTCTTCGCAATTCTCCGGCTGTGTACGGCTTCGCGCGCGCCGAGCCGTGCGGGTGATTCAGCGCGTGAACAGGGGCTCACCCGGTGTGTTCGCCCCGGCCGGGAGCAGCGCGAGGTCCAGGCCCCGGACCAGCCGGGCGCGCAGCACCTCGTCGGCCGCCAGCGCCCGGGCGACCCGGCCCGCCGCCTCGGCCGGGTCGGCGTCGGGGGCGAGGACCAGGGCGAGGGTGCCGTCGGCGCTGCCGGGACCGAGGTGGGCGCGGAGCACGGCGGGCTCGGCGGCGACCGCCGCGCGGACGGCGGCGGTGACGGCGGGGTCGTCCAGCGGGTCCGCGCTGGTACGGCCCTCGGCGAGGGCGCGCAGGGCGGCCCCGGTCAGCTCGAAGGCCACAGGTCCGGCGAGGTCGAGCACCACCGTGTCGGCCTTCTCGTGCGCGGCGGCCTGGAGCGCCTGGTGCAGGGGTACGGCGACGGGGCGGGCCTGCGGGTCCCAGCGGGCCAGGGACGCAGTGGAGGTGAAGGCGGGCAGGGCACGGCGGTCGCCGGCCTGGAGGGTGGGCACTGCCATGTCGCTGGTCTTCTCGCGCCGCAGCCCGTTCTCGTCCACTTCCACCTCACCGAGGACGGCGACGACGGGGACGAGGAGCCGGGCGCCCTTCAGCGCTTCGAGGACCGGCGCGACGGCGCCGCGGTCCTCGGCCCAGGCGGCGAGCGCCGAGGCCAGGGCGGGGTCGGCGGTGCCGTCGTCGTCGGAGAAACCGGGGTCCGGGATGTTCTTCTGCGCCACAGGGCGAGCGTAGTGCCTGGCCGGCGGGGCCAGGTCAGCGGTTCCGGGTGAACGGGGAGCGGCCGCGCCACAGCAGCACGCCCGCCGCCAGCAGGAGCGCGCCGAGGCCCCCGGCCGCCGGGGCGAGCCAGCCGGCCGGCCCGTCGTCCCCGGGCTCGGGCGTGGGCCCGGCGCCGAAGTACCGCTTGCGGTAGCCGGCCGGAGCGGGGTCGTCGCGCGCGTCGGTGGAGCGGAGGCCGCCGCCCGCCTCGATGGCCGCCGCCGGGTCGACGATCCCGTGGCCGCGCGCGTCGTCGCGGCCGCCGGCGGGGGCGTCGCGGGCGGTGTCGGTGAGCAGCGTCCTGATCTGCGTGGGCGTGAGCCCGGGGTGCGCGGACTTCACGAGGGCCACCGCGCCGGAGACGAACGCGGCGGCGGCGGAGGTGCCCCACTCCACGTAGTACTTGTGGTCGGGCGCCGGTACGACGATGTCGTCGCCGGGGGCGCTCACGGTGGCGTACCAGCGGCGGGTGGAGAACGAGGCGTGGGTGCCGTACCGGTCCACGGCTGCGGCCGCGATGACCCCGGGGTAGGCGGCGGGGTACGAGATGTGGTCGCCCTTCTCGCCTCCGTTGCCGGCCGAGGCGACGACGACGGCGCCCTTCTTCAGCGCGTACTGGACGGCGGCGTCCTCGCCTGGTTCCGGGTGCGCGGACTCGCTGTCGTCGCCGAGGGAGAGGTTGATGACGTCGGCGCCGTGGTCGGCGGCCCAGCGGATGCCGTCGGCGAGCGCGGTGCCCCGGATCCTGCGGGCCTCGGCGCGGTCCGGGTCGCTCGCTTCGAGGATGACGCGGACCGGGAGGATCTTCGCCTCGGGCGCGATGCCGAGGACGCCGTCGGCGCGTCCGCTGCCGTGGCCCCGGCCCGCGATGATCCCGGCCATGGCGGTGCCGTGCCTGGCCCATGCCTTGTCGCCGCGCCCGGCGCCGAAGCCGATGAGGTCCTTGCCGGGCAGGACCTGGCCCGCGAGGTCGGGCAGGCTGCCGTCGACCCCGGTGTCGACCACGGCGACGGTGACGCCCTTGCCGCGCGTGGTCTCCCAGGCCCGGTCGGTGTGCATCGCGGCCAGGCCCCACTGCTGGGCCCGGATGGTGTCGGCCCCGGCGGGGGTCGCGGGGAGCAGGGCGAGGGCGGTGGCCGCGCAGAGGACGCCCAGGGCGTGTTTCATCGTGGCTGCTCCGTGAGGTCGGCCACGTGGGTGCGCAGCGCGCGTTCGACGCCGTCGGACAGGCCCTTGGCCTCGTGGCCGAGGCCGGCCTGGGCGGCGGGGGTGGTGGCGCCGTTGGCCATGGCCCGGTCGGCGGGCTGGGGCGGGGTGCTCACGCGTCCGTCGGCGAACCCGGTCACGGCGAAGGCGACGACCGGGATCTCGGTCAGTACGTGGACGGACCAGCTGGCGCGCTGCCGGGCGCCGAAGGAGGCGGCCGGGCTGTCCTTCACGGGGTAGGTGCGGGGCAGCAGGTCGGTGCGGCGGTCGAGGTGCTGGTCGGCGAACCGGGCGCCGAGGGCCCGCATCGCGTCGGTGTCGGCCTCGGTGAAGGCGAGCCCGACGGTGGTGACGCTGCTGGCGGTCGCGTCGGTGTACGTGGCGCGCAGGACGTGTGCGCAGCCGACCGTACGCAGGGTCTTGGCGAGGAGCGGGTCGAGCGCGTCGGCGCAGCCGCTGTCGGGGGCGACGGCGAGCCTGGTCCAGACCCGGTCGGCGCCGCCGGGTCCGGTGCCGTCGCCCTTCAGGGTGCGCGGGAAAAGGGTGTCCACGGGGATGCTGTGCCAGGCTTCCCGGCCCACGGTGTACGCGCTGCGGGCGGCGGGATCGTCGTCGGCGCCACCGGTGAGCCAGCTGCCGGCCGCGGCCCCGGCGATCAGCCCGAGCCCGAGGACGGCGCAGACGCCGGCGGCCACGGCCCGGCGGGGGCGGGCGGGGGCCTCGGGGGGCGGCCGGTCGGAGGGCGACGGTGCGGGCTCGTAGGGCGGTGGTACGGCGGGGCGGGGTGGTACGGGGGAGCGCCGTGCTTCGGTGCTCATCCGCCCCCCCTGGTCCGTTCCGTACCGCGCGTCCCTCCGCCGCGTGGGCGGGACCCCGTTCGGCGCGTGGGCGTCACTCTACGGGCTGGGGGGACCCGGGTGGGAGCGGGCGGTCCGCGCACCCGCCGATCTGCACGGATCTTCCCCCTACCCAGCGGTAGAACCGTCTGGCAAGCTGCGGCCATGACTGCCCGAGCCACTGACCGGGCCCGTTACGACCGGGCCACCGCCCATCTCGACGCTCCCGTCGCCGTCGTGGATCTGGAGGCGTTCGACGCCAACGCGGACGATCTCGTACGCCGGGCGGCGGGCAAGCCGATCCGGGTGGCGAGCAAGTCGGTGCGTTGCCGCGCCCTGCTGGAGCGGGTGCTGGCCCGGCCCGGGTTCGCCGGGATCATGTCGTTCACGCTCGCGGAGTCGCTGTGGCTGGCCCGGGCCGGCTTCGACGACGTACTGCTGGCGTACCCGTCCGCCGACCGCCCGGCGTACGCGGAGCTGGCCGCCGATCCGAAGCTCGCCGCCGCCGTGACGGTGATGGTCGACGACCACGCCCAGCTGGACCTGATCGACGCGGCGCGGGCGGGCGGCACGCAGGAGATCCGGGTCTGCCTGGAGCTGGACACCTCGCTGCGGATGCTCGGCGGCCGGGTCCGGATCGGGGCCCTGCGCTCGCCGCTGCGCTCCCCCGCCCAGCTGGCCGACCTGGCCAGGTCCGTGGTCCGGCGCCCCGGTTTCCGGCTGGTCGGGCTGATGGCGTACGAGGGGCACATCGCGGGCGTCGGGGACTCGGTGGCGGGGCGTCCGCTGCGGTCCCGGGCGATCCGGCTGATGCAGGCCACGGCCCGCAAGGAGCTGGCGGCCCGGCGGGCCGAGGTGGTGCGGGCGGTCCGTGCCGTGGCGCCGGAGCTGGAGTTCGTGAACGGCGGCGGCACGGGCAGCGTGCAGCACACGGCGGCGGAGGACGCGGTGACGGAGATCGCCGCCGGTTCGGGGCTGTACGTGCCGCGTCTGTTCGACAACTACACCTCGTTCACGGCGCGCCCGGCGGCCCTGTTCGCGCAGCCCGTGGTGCGGCGGCCGGGGGTGGGCGTGGTGACGGTGCTCGGGGGCGGATATCCGGCGTCGGGCGCGGCCGGGGCGGACCGGCTGCCGGTCCCGTATCTCCCGGAGGGGCTGCGCTACGACCCGCAGGAGGGCCCCGGCGAGGTGCAGACCCCGTTGCTGGGCGCCCCGGCCGACGATCTGCTGATCGGGGACAAGGTGTGGTTCCGGCACGCGAAGGCCGGTGAGCTGTGCGAGCGGTTCGACGCGCTGCACCTGATCGAGGGCGACCGGGTGGCGGCGACGGTTCCGACGTACCGGGGCGAGGGCCTTACGTTTCTTTAGCCGGGGTGCTCGACCGCGCTGCCGACGCCGCCGTCCGTGGCTTTCTCGCCGATGGGGCGGATGCCCTTGGTGAGCGTGTCCATGAGGGCCAGGGGCGGTCCATCGGGTCCCGCGTCGAAGGCGTAGCGCACGATGACGGGCGACTCGCTGCCGAGGGGTGCGGGGAAGGCGAGCGACTGCACGTAGCCGCCGGGGCCCTTGGCCGTGGTGACCTTCCAGCGGATGTAGTAGCCGGTGCGGCCGGCCACGGTGACCTCGCCGGCGGCGGTCTGCCGGTGCGCGGTGATGCCGCCGTGCATGCGCCGGCCGACGATGTCCTCCTCGTAGGCGCGGTCGGCGGCCTCGGCGATGTCCTCCTTGGCGAGGGCCTCGGGTGTGGTGGCGTCGGTGCCGCCAGGGGTCCGGGTGGTGACGGTGCCGGGGTAGCAGTACGAGGAGGACGCGCCGGGGCACTCGTACGAGTCCTTGGTGCGCATCGTGAGGAGCTGGCCCGAGGTCCGCTCCGGCCGCTCCCAGCCGTCCGGGATGGGCAGCGTGATGCCGTTGAGCTGGTCGGTGAGCACGTGCGCGTCCTCGTGCGCGGGGGTGGCGTCCCGTGAGGGGTCGTCGCCGCCGGGGACCTCGTCGGTGCCGGTCCGGGTGGGCGACTGCGAGGCGTGGGCGGTGGGGGCCTCCGGGGCCTCGTTCCGGGTGAGGAGCACGGCCCCGGTCACGACCGCGCCGACGAGGACCGCCCCGGCCGCCACGAGCGCGACGGCCCGGGCGCTGCCGCCGCCCCGCTGAGCCGGAGCCCGGACCGGAACGGGTGCCGGGACCGGCACCGGTATCGGCATCGGCGCCGGGACGGGCGCGGCGGGTGCCCGGGTGTGGGCGGTCCACGCCGTCCCGTCCCACCAGCGCTCGGTGCCGGGCGCTGCGGTGTCCGGGTACCAGCCGGGCGGCGTCGGATAGCTCATCGCCCCACTCTAGGAGAGAGGCCTACAGCGGTGTGACGTAGGCGCCCGAGATGCCGCCGTCCACGAGGAAGTCGGTGGCGTTGACGAACGAGGAGTCGTCGCTCGCGAGGAACGCGACGGCGGCGGCGATCTCGGTGGCCTCGGCGAACCGGCCGAGCGGGATGTGCACCAGCCGGCGGGCCGCCCGCTCCGGGTCCTTGGCGAACAGCTCCTGGAGCAGAGGGGTGTTGACCGGCCCCGGGCAGAGCGCGTTGACGCGGATGCCCTCACGGGCGAACTGGACGCCCAGTTCGCGGGTCATCGCCAGCACCCCGCCCTTGGAGGCGGTGTACGAGATCTGCGAGGTGGCGGCGCCCATCCGGGCCACGAAGGAGGCGGTGTTGATGATGGAGCCCCGGCCCTGGCGGCGCATATAGGGCAGGGCGGCCTTGCAGCAGAGGTAGACGGAGGTGAGGTTGACGTCCTGGACGCGCTTCCACGCCTCCAGCTCCGTGGTGAGGATGGAGTCGTCGTCGGGCGGTGAGATGCCCGCGTTGTTGAAGGCGATGTCGACGGATCCGTAGGTGTCGTCGGCGGTACGGAACAGCTCGGCGACCTGTCCGGGGTCGGTCACGTCGACGCGTACGAAGGTGCCGCCGACCGCTTCGGCCGCCGCCTCGCCGGCCTTCGCGTCGATGTCGCCGCAGACGACGTGCGCCCCTTCGGAGGCGAGCCGGTGGGCGGTGGCCAGGCCGATGCCGCTGCCGGCGCCGGTGATGACGGCGGTGCGGCCGACGAGGCGGCGGCAGATGATCTCGTGGTCCGTGCTCATTCCGGTCATGCCTCCGTGCTCAGGAAGACGTTCTTGGTCTCGGTGAAGGCGGTGAGGGCGTCGGGCCCCAGCTCGCGCCCGACGCCGGACTGCTTGAACCCGCCGAACGGGGTCCAGTAGCGCACCGCGGAGTGCGAGTTGACGGAGAGATTGCCCGCCCGGACGGCCCGGGACACGCGCAGGGCGCGCCCCACGTCACGGGTCCAGAGCGAGCCGGCGAGCCCGTAGTCGGTGGCGTTGGCGAGCCGTACGGCGTCCGCCTCGTCCTCGAAGGGCAGCACGACGGCGACGGGCCCGAAGACCTCCTCGGTGGCGACGGGCGCGTCCGCCGGAAGGCCGGTGAGGACGGTCGGCGGGAACCAGAAGCCGGGCCCCTCGGGCGCGCTCCCCCGGATCGCGGTCGCGCCCTCGGGGACGTAACCGCGTACGCGCTCCAGTTGCGTACGGGAGATGAGCGGGCCCATCCGGGTCTTCTCGTCGGCGGGGTCGCCGACGGTGTACGCGGCGACGGCCGGGGCGAGGTGTTCCAGGAAGCGGTCGTACGCGGAGCGCTGGACGAGGATGCGGGTGCGGGCGCAGCAGTCCTGGCCGGCGTTGTCCAGGAAGGAGTCGGGGGCGGCGGCCGCGGCGGCCTCGATGTCGGCGTCGGCGAAGACGATGTTGGGGCTCTTGCCGCCGAGTTCGAGGGTGACCCGCTTGAGCCGGTCCGCGCACGTGGCCATGATCCGCTTGCCGGTGCGGGTGGAGCCGGTGAACACGATCTTGGCGACGCCCGGGTGCTCGACCAGGGCGTTGCCGGCCTCGTCGCCCGCGCCGGGCAGGACCTGGAAGAGGTGTTCGGGCAGGCCCGCCTCCAGGGCGATCTCCGCGAGGCGGAGGGCGGTGAGCGGGGTGGTCTCGGCGGGTTTCAGGATCACCGCGTTGCCGGCGGCGAGGGCGGGGGCGGTGCCCCAGGCGGCGATGGGCATCGGGAAGTTCCAGGGGGCGATGACGCCGACGACGCCCAGGGGTTCGAGGATCGTGAGGTCGATGCCGCCGGGGACGGGGATCTGCCGGCCGTTGAGCCGTTCCACTCCCCCGGCCGCGTAGTCGAGCAGGTCGCGGACGTTGCCGGCCTCCCAGCGGGCGTTGCCGAGGGTGTGGCCGGCCTCCCGGACCTCCAGCCGGGCCAGCTCCTCGGTGCGGGCGTCGACGGCCGCGGCGAACCGGCGCAGCAGCCGGGCCCGGTCGGCGGGGGCGAGCGCGGCCCAGGTGCGCTGGGCCGCGGTGGCGCGGACGACGGCGGTGTGCACGCCGGAGGCCGGGGTGGCGGGGACGGTGGCGACGACCTCTTCGGTCGCCGGGTTCAGGACGTGGTGCTCGTGGATCACGTGGTCCTCACAGGCGTTCGAAGGAGCGGCGCAGTTCCCAGTCGGTCACGGCCGCGTCGAAGGCGTCGAGTTCGACGCGGGCCATGGTGCGGTAGTGGGCGACGACGTCCTCGCCGAACGCCTCGCGGGCGATCGCGCTGTCCTCCCAGAGCGCGGCGGCCTCGCGCAGGGTGGCCGGGACGTGGTCGTACGCGGCGGTGTAGGCGTTGCCCTCGCAGGGTTCGGGGAGTTCGAGCTCGTGCTCGATGCCGTACAGGCCTGCGGCGACGAGTCCGGCGACGGCGAGATACGGGTTGACGTCGCCGCCGGGGAGCCGGTTCTCGAAGCGCAGCGAGGCGCCGTGGCCGACGACGCGCAGGGCGCAGGTGCGGTTGTCGTGGCCCCAGGCGACGGCGGTCGGGGCGAAGGAGCCGGGGCGCAGCCGCTTGTAGGAGTTGATGTTGGGCGCGAAGAGGAGGGAGAGGTCGCGCAGGGCGGCGAGCTGGCCGGCCAGGAAGTGCCGCATCACGGGTGACATCCCCCCGTCCTCGGCGGCCATGACGGAGCGTCCGGGGTCGGTGGTGGAGCGCAGCGAGAGGTGGATGTGGCAGGAGTTGCCCTCGCGTTCGTTGAACTTGGCCATGAAGGTGAGCGCCATGCCCTCCTGGGCGGCGATCTCCTTGGCGCCGGTCTTGTAGACGGCGTGCTGGTCGCAGGTGACCAGGGCTTCGTCGTAGCGGAAGACGATCTCGTGCTGGCCGGGGTTGCACTCGCCCTTCGCGGACTCGACGGCCAGGCCCGCGCCCGCCATCTCGTTGCGGATGCGGCGGAGCAGGGGCTCGACGCGGCCGGTGCCGAGGACCGAGTAGTCGACGTTGTACTGGTTGACGGGGGTCAGCTCGCGGTAGCCCCGGTCCCACGCCTGCTCATAGGTGTCCTTGAAGACGATGAACTCCAGCTCGGTGCCGGCGTGGGCCGTGTAGCCGTGCTCGGCGAGGCGTTCCAGCTGGCGGCGCAGGATCTGCCGGGGCGCGGCGGTGACGGGTGCGCCGTCGGCCCAGGCGAGGTCGGCGAGGACCAGGGCGGTGCCCTCGTGCCAGGGCACCCGGCGCAGGGTGGTGAGGTCGGGGCGCATGGCGAAGTCGCCGTAGCCGTTGTCCCAGGAGGACATGGCGTAGCCGTCGACGGTGTTCATGTCGGTGTCCACGGCGAGGAGGTAGGCGCAGCCCTCAGTGCCGTGGCGGACGACCTCGTCGAGGAAGAAGGGCGCGGCGAAGCGTTTGCCCTGGAGCCGTCCCTGCATGTCGGGGAAGGCCAGGACGACGGTGTCGATCTCCCCGCTGTGCACGAGGCGGCGCAGGTCTTCGAGGGCGAGCGGGGCGGTGCGGTCGGACACGGACGGGTCCTCTCCTCGCGGGCCGGCTGGCGCGTAACAATTTATGGGCAGGGCGGCGGTTGTGGGTACGGTGCCGGGGTGTTCCGCGCGCCGTACGAGGGAGGGCACCGGTGAATCGTCCGCTGGTCGGGATCAGCACCTACCTGGTGGATTCGGCGCGCTGGGGCGTATGGGAGCTGCCGGCGGCGCTGCTGCCCGCCGGGTACGCCCGGATGGTGCGCGAGGCGGGCGGGCTCGCCGTGCTGCTGCCGCCGGACGCGCCGGAGCTCGCGGCCGCGACCGTGGCCCGGCTGGACGCGGTGGTGGTGGCGGGCGGCCCCGATGTGGACCCGGCGCGGTACGGGGCCGGGCGCGATCCGCGCACCGGGCCGCCGGCGCCGGAGCGGGACGCCTGGGAGTCGGCGCTGATCGGGGCCGCGTTGGAGTCGGGGACGCCGTTGCTCGGGGTGTGCCGGGGGATGCAGCTGCTGAACGTGGTGTGCGGGGGCACCCTGACCCAGCATCTGGACGGCCACGGCGGGGCGCCGGGCGTGTTCGGCTCGCACCCGGTGACGCCGGTCCCGGGCACCCGGTACGCCTCGCTGGTGCCGGAGACGTGCGAGGTCCCGGCCTACCACCACCAGGCCGTGGACCGGATCGGCACGGGCCTGGTGGCGTCGGCGCACGCGGCGGACGGCACCGTGGAGGCGGTCGAACTCCCCGGCGACCACTGGGTCCTGGGGGTGCAGTGGCATCCGGAGATGGGCGAGGACTTCCGCGTGGTGCGGGGGCTGGTCGAGGCGGCGGGAGCTTAGAGCCTCCGGCGCAGCCAGGTCAGGGCGGCGGCGCCCTGGGCGGCCTGGAAGGCCCGGAGCGTCGGCAGGCCGGGCGGGTCGGGGCGCAGCGCGTGCTCAGCGAAGTACCCGGCGACGGCGGCGAGTACGGCGGTGACGGCGTCGGGGTCCGCGTCCCGGCCGAGCGGGTGGGCGGTGAACAGGGCCTCCGGGTCGGGGCCGCCCGTTCCGGAGGCGTAGCCCTGGGCCGCCACGCACGGGAGCATCACCAGCAGGTCGAACCAGGGCGCGGCGCGCACCGCGTGCGGCCAGTCCACGAAGACGGTCCGGTCCTCGGTGAGCAGGATGTTGTCGGCGCGCAGGTCGCTGTGGGCGAGGGTGTCCCCCGCGCCGGCCTCGGGCCAGCCGGATTCCAGCTCCGCGAGGGCGGCGAGGTGCGCGGCGGCCCAGGGGTCGAGGCGGGCGTGGCCGCCGGCGGCGTGCAGGGTGCGCCAGCCGTCGAACATCGAGGACTTGCCCCAGGCGGCCGCGGCCACGTCGGCCGGGGCCGGGGTGAGGGCGCGCGAGAGGTCGCCGACGGCCGTCAGGACCCGGTCCAGCTCCGCCCGGTCCCAGGGCACCCGGGGCTGGCGGCCGTCGATGTCCTCCAGCACGAGGGCGACGCAGGTGCCGTCGTCGTACGAGCCGAGCAGCCGGGGCACGGGGGCGTGCGCGGGCAGCGAGGCCGTGACGCGCGCCTCCGCGCGGTGCATGTCCGGGCTGTCCGGGTTCACCTCGGCGCTCACCGCCTTGACGAAGGCCCGGCCGCCGTTCGCGAGCCGGACCCGGGCGGCGACCCCGGGCGAGAAGCCGCCGTTCTGGCTGCGGGCCTCGGTGACGGGCGCGCCGAGGATGTCCTCGACGGCCGCGCGTACGGAGGTGGGCAGGCCGGACCAGGGGTGGCGGACGCCCTGCGCGGGCGGTGCGGTGGCGGTCATCGACGTGTGCCCTCCAGTGCGGGTGCGGCCGTCCACGTCAGCGGCGTGGGCCCGCTGGGGTCTCCGTAACCCAGCGAGCGGTACAGGCCCTCGCCCTCGGGCGTCGCGGTCAGGTTGATCCGGGAGCACCCGGCCTCGACCAGGTGGTCGTGGACGGCCCGGAAGGTCAGGCGGGCGTATCCCTGCCGCCGGTGGGCGGGGTCGGTGGCGACCGAGGCGATGTGCCCGACGTACGGGGCGCGGCCCGGCCGGGGCAGCGACCACATGTACTGGCCGACCGTGCTGGACAGCAGCCGGTCCCCGGCGTCGATCACATAGGCGACGAAGTGCGGGTCGGTGGCGAGCCGTTCGCGGAAGTACGCCTCGCACACCGGGGTCCAGTCGGCTTCCGGGACGTCGCCCATGGAGGCGAGCATGACCAGGCGCAGCCGGGTGACCTCGGCGGCGTCGTCCGCGCCGGCCCTTCTCAGGTACGGCGAAGTGCCCATGGATCGTCCTTTCGCTGGGGGTGCCGTGCCCAGCAAGGGTGTCGTGCCCGGCCGGGCGGTGTCGCCCCGTTTTCAGAGGCCGGCAGGTTCCGACCGGGTCAGCGCGAGCAGGTCGCGGGCCGGGCCCGTGGGGCGGTGGCCCGAGGGCCAGACCGCGCGCAGCTGGCGGCGCAGCCGGGCCCCGGCGATCGGGACCTTGACCAGGCGGCGGGCGGACAGCTCCTCGCCGAGCGCGAGCTCGCTCAGGACGCAGGGGCCGGCGCCGCTCTCCGCCGCGCCCTTGAGCGCGGTGGTCGAGGAGAACTCCAGGAGCGGCGGGGCCAGCGGGCCGTGCACGGCGAGCGCGGCGTCCAGGACCTGGCGGGTGCCGGAGCCGTGCTCGCGCAGGATGAGCGGGGTCGCCGCCAGTTCGACCGGGGTCAGCGGGGTGCGGCGGCGGGCCCAGGGGTGGGACGGGGCGACCACGACGACGAGGCGGTCGTGGGCGATGACCGTGCCGTCGAGCCCCGCCGGGACCGACAGGCCCTCCACGAAGCCCAGGTCCGCATCGCCGCTCAGCAGCCGCTCGGCGACCACCGCGGAGTTCCCGGCGAGCAGCGAGACGGCGGTGCCGGGGCGTTCGGCGCGCAGGGCGATGAGCCAGCCGGGGAGCAGGTATTCGGCGATGGTCATGGAGGCGGCGACCCGCAGCCGGGAGTCGCGGCGGTCGCGCAGCGCCTGGGCGCCCGCGTCGAACGCCTCGGCGGCCTCCACGACCCGGCGCGCCCAGTCGGTGACCAGGGCGCCGGCGTCGGTGAGCCGGGAACCCCGGGGCGAGCGGTCGAGGAGGGCGAGGCCGAGCTGCCGTTCCATGGAGCGGACCCGGCTGCTGGCGGCGGGCTGGGTGATGCCGACATCCCGGGCGGCCCGGCCGAGGCTGCCGTGCCGGGCGACGGCGAGGAGCAGTTCCAGCGCGCCCAGGTCGGGCACCCGGTGGGACAGGGGGGCGGACGGTTCGCTGGCCATAAGTCCACTTTATGACCTCATAGAGCGGTGCTCCCTGGTGGGGTCCTCCCGCGCCGCAGAAGATCGTGGCATGGCCATCCATCTGCGGACCCGCACCTCTCCCCCGTACCCCAATACCGTCCGGCGGCCCGCGCTGCGGCACTTCGGGCCCAACTGGTACGCCACGGTGATGGGCACCGCGATCGTCGCGAGCGCCGGTGCCGCGCTGCCGGTGCACGTGCCCGGGCTGCGGGGCGCCTGCACGGTGGTCTGGCTGTTCTCGGCGCTGCTGCTCGCCGCCGTGCTGGCCGCCCGCGCCGGGCACTGGGCGGCCCACCGCGACCAGGCGCGCGCCCATCTCGCGGACCAGGCCGTCGCGCCGTTCTACGGCTGCCTCTCGATGGCGCTGCTGGCCGTCGGGGGCTCCGGCATGACCGTGGGCCAGGACCTCATCGGACACCGGGCGGCGCTCGCGCTGGACGTGGTCCTGTACACGGCGGGCACGGTGACCGGTCTGGTGGCGGCCGTGGCGATCCCGTATCTCATGATCACGCGCCACCGGCCGGAGCCGGGCACCGCGTCCCCGGTGTGGCTGCTGCCGGTGGTGGCGCCCATGGTGTCGGCCGCCCTCGGCCCGCTTCTCGTGGCGGAGCTGCCCCCGGGCCAGGGGCGCGAGGCGCTGTTGCTCGGCTGCTACGCGATGTTCGGGCTGAGCCTGTTGGCGACGCTGGTCGTGCTGCCGCTGGTCTTCGGCCGGCTGGTGCACGGGGGCCCGCTGCCGCTCGCTCTGACGCCCACCCTGTTCCTGGTGCTCGGCCCGCTGGGCCAGTCCACGACCGCGGTCAACGCGCTGGCCGATGTGGCGCCGGGTGCCATCGGGAGCCCGTACGCCTCGGCGCTGCGGGCCTTCGCCGTGCTGTACGGGGTGCCGGTGATGGGCTTCGCCCTGATGTGGTTGGCCCTGGCCGTGGCGCTGGTGGTGCGGGCGGTACGGGGCGGGATGACGTTCTCGATGACCTGGTGGGGCTTCACCTTCCCCGTCGGCACCTGTGTGACGGGCGCGGCGGGCCTGGCCCGGCACACCGGTCTGACCGCGTTCAGCTGGCTGGCCGTCGCGCTGTACGTGTGTCTCGTCGCCGCCTGGGCGGTGGCCGGTGCCCGTACCGTGCGCGGGCTGCTCAGCGGAGCGCTGCTCGCAGCGCCTCGGGGGCCCGTACCAGCGACGGCCCGTACCAGGTGAGGTACCGCCCGTCGACCAGGGCGGCGGGCAGGCCGGGGAAGGCTTCCGGTCCGTCGTCCCGGGTGAAGCGGTAGGGCTCGTCGGGCAGGACCACCAGGTCGGCGCCGGCCGCGTTCAACTCGTCGAGCGGGACGCGCGGGTAGCGCTCGGCGTGGTCCGCGTACGCGTTGACCACGCCGAGGCGGGCCAGCAGGTCGCCGGCGAAGGTGTCGCGGCCCAGCACCATCCAGGGCCTGCGCCACACCGGGACGATCGCGCGGCGCGGCGGCCCGGGTGGCGGGAGGGACGTCCAGGCGGCCTCGGCCTCGTCCAGCCAGCGCGGGCGGGGCAGCCCGCAGGCGCCGGTCAGCAGCCGGTCCAGCTCGCCGAAGGCGTCGTCCAGGGTGCGCACGGTGGTGACGAGGACGGCCGCGCCGCCGTCCCGCAGGGCGGCGAGGTCGGGGGCCCGGTTCTCCTCCTCGTTGGCCACCACCAGATCGGGGCGCAGGGCCAGGATCGCGTCGACGTCCGGGTTCTTGGTGCCGCCGACGCGGGCGGCGTCGAGTCCGGCCGGGTGGGTGCACCAGTCGGTGGCGCCGACGAGCAGCCCATGGGCCGTCTCGGCGACGGCCTCGGTGAGGGAGGGGACCAGGGAGACGACGCGCACGGCGGCCCTCAGCGCCGGGGGTCGGACGTGGCGTCGATGTGTTCGGCGACCGCGACGCACAGCAGCCGGGTGCCGGGGAGGGTGGCCCGCCAGCGGTGGCGGACCCCGCCGGACAGGAACAGCGTGTCGCCCTGGACCAGCCGGTAGGCCCGGCCCTCCGCCTCCACCTCGGCGGCGCCCTCGGCGACGTACAGGAGCTCGTCGTTGCGGTGCTGGAACTCGCGTCCGAGGTCGAGCTCCCCGGTGAATTCCAGGGCGCTGAGCTGGTGGCGTCCGCGCACCACCCGGTGCACCCCGTCCTCCTGGGCGGCGCGCACGACGTCGACCGCGCGTGCGGAGTCCGCGGCGGCGCGCAGCCGGGCGGTGGTGGTCTCCAGGGCCTCGGCGACCCGGTCGAGCGACCGGGCGCTGGGTCTGGCGCGCTCGTTCTCGATCTGGCTGAGGAACGGTACGGAAAGGCCGCTGCGCGAGGCGACGGCGGCCAGGGTGAGTCCCAGGGATCTGCGCTGTCGGCGGACGGCGGCGCCCACCCGAAGTGTTTCCTTCTCGTCCATGTCAGGCTCCCTCCCGAGTCGCCATCCTTCCGGTTGTGGGCCCTTCGCGCACACCGTTACGGCAGGACGGCCCGGAAAGTGGGCACACCGGAACGCCGGAAGGGGTGGGTCGCGCCGTCGGCGCGACCCACCCCTTCACTGGCTGCGGCCCTGGTGGGGGCCGGTGACGGCTCCTACTGGGGAGCCATCTTGTCCGCGATGCCCGGGTTCTTCTCCATCCAGGCCTTCACGGCTTCCTCTTCGTGTCCTGTACCGAGCTTCTGGATCTGGTTCTCCAGACCGGCGAGCTGGTTCTCGCTCAGCTTGAAGTTCTTGAACCACTTCGTCAGCTGCGGGTAGTTCTCCGGGAACTCCTTGGAGGCGATGGTGTGCAGCCGGTCGCCCTCACCGAACGCCTTCTTCGGGTCCTGGAGCTTGGTCATGCCGTACTCGCTGTACGCCCAGTGCGGGGTCCACAGCAGGACGGCGATGGGCTCCTTCTTGGCGTACGCGCGCTTCAGCTCGGCGAGCATGCCGGGCGTCGAGGAGTCGACGACCTTGTACTCGTCGTCCAGGCCGTAGGCCGGGAGCACGTTCTTCTTCAGGTTCTCCATGGTGGCGGTGCCGGGCTCGATGCCGACGATCCGGCCCTTGAACTTCGAGCCCTTGCCCTTGAGGTCGGCCAGGGACTTCACGTCCTTGACGTAGTCGGGCACCGCGACCTCGATGGAGGTCGGGCCGTACCAGGAGCCGACGTCCGTGAGCTTGGAGCCGTACTTGTCCCAGTAGTTCTTCTGGGTGAACGGGAGCCAGCCGTCGAACTGCACGTCGATCTGGCCGCGCGACATCGCGGTGTACATCGGACCGACCTCGAACTGCTTGAGGTTGATCTTGTAGCCGCGCTCCTCCAGGACCGCCTTCCACAGGTACGTGGCGGCGATGTCCTCCTCCCAGGGGAACCAGGCCATCTCGACCGGGCGGTCGCGCTCGTCCTTGCCGTTCGCACCCTTGGCCGGGGCGGACTTCTTCACCGGGGTCCACTTGTCGGCGACGTCCGGGTTGGCCTTCAGCCAGGTGCGGACGGCCTCCTGCTCCTTGCCGGAGCCGCTCTTCTGGATCTGGGCCTCAAGGCTGGTGAGCTGGTCCTCGCTCATCTTGAAGTCCTTGAGCCACTTGGCGACCTCGGGGTTGTCCCCGGTGAAGCCCTTGCGGGTCAGCGTGTGGATGCCGTCGCCCTTGCCCCAGAGGTTCTTGGTGTCCTTGAGCTTGGTCAGGTCGAACTGGTTGTACGCCCAGTGCGGCGACCAGAGCGGAACGACGATCGGTTCCTTCTTGGCGTACGCGCGCTTCAGCTCGGCCAGCATGGACGGCGTGGAGCCGTCGACGACCTTGTACTCCTTGTCCAGGCCGTAGCCCGGCAGGATCTTGTCCTTGAGCAGGCCCATCTCACCGGCGCTGGGCTCGATGCCGACGATCCGGCCCTTGAAGTCGGACGCCTTGCCCTTGAGGTCGGACAGGGACTTCACGTCCTTGACGTAGCTGGGGACGGCCAGCTCCAGCGAGGTGGGGCCGTACCAGGAGCCCATGTCCTCCAGGCGGTCCTTGTACTTCTTCCAGTACGTGGCATGGGTGACCGGGAGCCAGGAGTCGGTCTCGAAGTCGATCTGGCCGCTCGCCATGCCGGTGTACAGCGCGCCGGCCTCGTACTGCTTGACGTCGACCTCGAAGCCGCGCTGCTCCAGCAGCTCCTTCCACAGGAAGGTGGAGGCGATGCCCTCGTCCCACGGGATGTAACCCATGCTGATCTTCTTGCCGGCACCGATCTTCGTCGTGTCCGAGGCGGTGGCGGAGTCGTCGTCCGAGGAGCCGAAGATCCCCATGCCGCCGGCGACGAGCGCCAGGGCGACGACGCCCGCGACGGCGACGACGGGCTGCGGGCGGTGGTGCCAGATCTTCAGGCCGCCGGCCACCGACTGCGCCTTGGCGAGCGCGCGGCGGGCGAGCGGGGAGACCTCGCGGCCCAGGGCGCTGGTCATCCGGTCCAGGTACATGGCCAGGATGACGATGGAGACACCGGCCTCGAAGCCCAGGCCGACGTCGACGTTGCCGATGGCCCGGTAGACGGAGCCGCCGAGGCCGCCGCCGCCGACCATGCCGGCGATGACCACCATGGACAGGCCCAGCATGATGACCTGGTTGATGCCCGCCATGATCGTGGGCAGCGCCAGCGGCAGCTGGACCCGCAGCAGGGTGTTCCGGGAGGTCGTGCCGAAGGCCTCGGCCGCCTCGACCAGCTCGCCGTCGACCTGGCGGATGCCGAGTTCGGTCATCCGGACGCCCGGGGGCAGCGCGAAGATGATGGTGGCGATGATGCCGGGAACGACACCGACACCGAAGAAGATCACGCCGGGGATCAGGTAGACCATGGCGGGCATGGTCTGCATGAAGTCCAGGACCGGCCGGGTCACCGCGCTCACCGTCTTGGAGCGGGAGGCCCAGATGCCGAGCGGCACGGCCAGCACCAGCGTCACGATCGTCGCGACGAGCACCAGGGTGAGCGTGTCCATCGCCTCGTCCCACAACTCGACCGAGTCGATGAGGGCGAAGCCGACGAACGCGAGGATTCCGGCGAGCAGACCGCGCAGCCACCAGGCGATGACGGCGACGATGCCCGCGAAGAGCAGGGGCGCGGGAGCGGAGAGCACGGCGGCGATGCCGTCGAACATGCCGCTCACGACGGAGCTGATGAAGTCGAAGAGCCAGGAGAGGTGGTTCTGGAGCCAGTCGACCGCGGAGTCGACCCAGTCGCCGAGATGGAGCCTAAACACCGGCCACCTTCTTCAGCGTGGTCGCGGCGTCCTGCGGAGCCTGGGCGGGGGTCATCGGCTCGCCGAGCACGGCGAGCAGCCGCTCGCGGGGCACGACGCCGAGGAGCTTGCCCTTGTCGTCGGTCACGGCGACCGCGACGCGGCTCTGCGAGCAGGGCGTGAACAGCTCGATGATCGGAGTGGCCTCGGTGACGGTGGCCGGGGTGGCCGCCAGCACGTCGTCGGTGTTCCGGATCTCCGTGCCCTTGTCGCAGAGCGTGCCGATGACGGTGTCCGTCTCGGCCATGATCGCGCCGGCGGTCAGCACCCGGGCACGGTCCACGTCCTGGGTGAAGGAGGCGACGTACTCGTTGGCCGGGGTGACGAGGATGTCCTCGGCGGTGCCGAGCTGGACTATCTCGCCGTCGCGCATCACGGCTATGCGGTCGCCGAGGCGCATGGCCTCGTTGAGGTCGTGGGTGATGAAGACGATGGTCTTCTTCAGCCGCTTCTGGAGTTCCAGGAGCTGGTCCTGCATGTCGCGGCGGATCAGCGGGTCGAGCGCGCTGAAGGACTCGTCCATCAGGAGCAGGTCGGCGTCGGTGGCGAGCGCGCGGGCGAGGCCCACGCGCTGCTGCATGCCGCCGGACAGCTCGTCGGGCCAGGACTTCTCCCAGCCGGCCAGGCCGGTCAGCTCCAGGGCCTCGGTGGCGCGGCGGTTGCGCTCGGCGCGCGGGACGCCCTGCACCTCCAGGCCGTACGCGGCGTTCTCCAGGACGCTCCGGTGGGGGAAGAGCGCGAAGTGCTGGAACACCATGCTGATCTTCGTGGAGCGGACGCGGCGGAGCTCGGCGGGGCTCAGGGCGGTCAGGTCCTGGCCGTCGAAGAGCACCTGGCCGGAGGTGGGCTCCAGCAGGCCGTTGAGCATCCGCAGCAGGGTGGACTTGCCCGAGCCGGACAGACCCATCACGACGAAGATCTGGCCCGGTTCGACGGTGAACGATGCGTCGATCACCGCTGCGGTGGTTCCGTCGGCGCGCAGCGCGTCGCGGCCGGTGCCGCTCCGCAGCTTCTGCACGGCTTGATCGGGTCGTCTGCCGAACACTTTGTACAAGTGCTCGGCTTGCAGCCTGGACACATACACCTCACGCGTTGAACCGAGAACGGTCTGCCACCCCCGTCGGCAGACCGTGGAGCGGCACGGATTCCGTCCGCATGGCACGTGCACTAGTTGAAAATGCGACGTGGTCCGCTCCGATGGCGCGCCTGCCCCCGCTTATCCGGAGCAAACGCAAGAGTGACCTGGATCACATGAAGCAGTCTGGTTTTCCGGGAACCGCGTCCGCGGCGGCCACTGTCGGTGCCGTGCGGCATCATCGGCGTGTGACGCGACGCCTGATGCTCCTCGACACCGCCTCCCTCTACTTCCGCGCCTACTTCGGCGTGCCCGACTCGGTGCGCGCGCCGGACGGCACCCCGGTCAACGCCGTACGCGGGCTGCTGGACTTCATCGGCCGCCTGGTGCAGGACCACCGGCCGGACGACCTCGTCGCCTGCTGGGACGTGGACTGGCGGCCGCAGTGGCGGGTGGACCTGATCCCGACGTACAAGGCGCACCGGGTGGCCGTCGAGACCGGGGCGGGCGTGCCCGACGAGGAGGAGACGCCGGACACGCTGGCCCCGCAGGTCCCGGTCATCGCGGATGTGCTGGACGCGCTGGGCATCGCCCGGGTCGGCGCCGAGGGGTACGAGGCGGACGACGTGATCGGCACGCTGACCGGGCGCGCGGCCGGCCCGGTCGACATCGTCACCGGCGACCGGGACCTCTACCAGCTGGTGGACGACGCCCGAGGGGTGCGGGTGCTCTACCCGCTGAAGGGCGTCGGCACCCTCCAGGTGACGGACGAGGCGTGGCTGCGCGAGAAGTACGGGGTGGACGGCCCCGGGTACGTGGACCTGGCGCTGCTGCGCGGTGACCCGAGCGACGGGCTGCCGGGCGTGCCCGGGATCGGCGAGAAGACGGCGGCGAAGCTGCTGGACGCCTTCGGCGACCTGGCCGGGATCATGGCGGCGGTGGACGATCCGGCGGCGAAGCTGACGCCCTCGCAGCGCAAGCGGCTGGACGAGGCCCGCGCCTATGTGGCCGTCGCGCCCAAGGTAGTCCGGGTCGCCGGTGACGTACCGCTGCCGGACTTCGACCCGGCACTGCCCGCCGCGCCGCGCGATCCGGCCGCCCTGGACGCGCTCGCGGCCCGGTGGGGTCTGGGCGGAGCCCTGGGGCGCCTCCACTCCTCTCTGCAACGCTGAGGTGTTAAGTTAGGTGACCCTAAGGCCGATGTCGGCAGCGGGGGCATCGGTTGGCGGTTTTCCAATTCCGGCAGCAGGGAGCAGACCTCGTGGCAGAACGACCGGAGCGGCGGGCACCGAAGGCTCAGGGGGCGCAGGTCCTGCGCACCGAGCAGATCACTCCGCACATGATCCGGGTGGTGCTCGGCGGCGACGGTCTCGCCGAGTTCGCGCTCGCCGGCTTCACCGACCATTACGTCAAGCTGTGCTTCGCCCCCGAGGGCGCGGACTACAGCCACCCCTTCGACACGGCCCGCATCCGCGAGGAGTATCCCCGCGAGCTGTGGCCCACCACCCGTACCTACACGGTGCGTTCCTGGGACCCGGCCGCCCGGGAGCTGGCGATCGACTTCGTGGTGCACGGCGACGAGGGCCTCGCCGGGCCCTGGGCCGCGGGCGCGAAGCCGGGCGACCAGGTGACGTTCCTGGGCCCCGGCGGCGGTTACGCCCCCGACGCCTCGGCGGACTGGCACCTGCTGGTGGGCGACGAGAGCGCGCTGCCGGCCGTCGCCGCCGCGCTGGAGCAGATGCCGGCGGGTGCGGTGGTGCACGCGTACGTCGAGGTGGCGGACGCGGCCGAGGAGCAGAAGATCGCCACGCCGGACGGCGTCGAGGTCACCTGGCTGCACCGGGCGGGCCGCCCGGTCGGCAAGGCACTCACCGAGGCGGTGACGGGGCTGGAGTTCCCGCCCGGCCGGGTCCAGGCGTTCGTGCACGGCGAGGCGGGCTTCGTCAAGGACATCCGCCGCCACCTGCGCCTGGAGCGCGAGATCCCGGCCTCCCAGCTGTCGATCTCCGGCTACTGGCGGCTCGGCCACGACGACGAGGCGTGGCGCTCCGTCAAGCGCCAGTGGAACGAGCAGGTGGAGCGCGAGCAGGAGAGCGCGGCCTGACCTTCGCACGCCCCGCTGTGCCCCGGTCCGGCGGACCGGGGCACAGCCATGTCGCTCGTCGTAACTCGCCTGGTTGGGGCTCGTCAGCCGACCCGCGGGCAGCAGCCCCTCCCGTACGTAGAACTTGATCGTGGGTACCGGCACCCCGGTCCTGCGGCTCAACGTCCTCGCGGCGGGCACGGCCGCCGGTGTGTGGGCGGCGCTGCGCCCGGGCCGGGAGCGGACCCCCGGCCCGGGCGACGGGCCGTCCGTCACACCGACTTCTGGTAGGAGCGGAACGTACGGGTCGACAGCGCCACGGCGGCCACGGCGAGCAGCAGCAGCCCGCCGCAACGGGTGACGACCAGCTGCCAGTCGGGATCGGCGCCCAGCGCGGAACGTCCGGCCACCATCGCCCAGTTGACCGGGTTGAAGGCCGCGATGTCCCGCATCCAGCCGGGCATCTGGCTCGGCGCCATGAAGGACGTCGACAGGAAGGTGAGCGGCATCAGCAGAAAGGTGTTGATGCCGATGATCGACTCCCGCTCCCGCACGATCATGCCCACGGCGTTCGAGAGCGCCCCGAAGACGGTGCCGAGCAGCACCGAGGCGGCGACCAGGATCAGCAGGCCGGCGGCGCCGCCCGGATAGCCCGCGCCCGCCGCCCAGCCGAGCAGCAGGATGGCCACGGACTGGACGGTGTTGGCGATGCCGTTCTGCACGACGTTGGCGTTCATCAGGGCGTTCCGGCTGACGGGCGTGGTCAGGAAGCGGTTGAGCGTGCCGCGCTCGATCTCCTCCAGGGTGCCCATCCCGGCCCACATGCTCGACCCCAGCGCGCTCATCACGACGATGCCGGGGACGAGGTAGTCCAGGTAGGAGGTGGTGCCGAAGCCGCCGAGTTCGACCACCTTCCGGAACAGGTTGCCGAAGAGGAAGAGCCAGATCACCGGCTGGATCAGGGCCATCGCCAGGAAGACGGGCTGCCGGAGGATCGCCATCAGCTGGCGCTGCGTCATGTACCAGGTGTGGGACAGGGCCTGAGCGCTCATCGGGCACCTCCCACGAGGGCCGGCTCGGGGGCGGTCGTCGCGTCCCCGGATTCCGCTTCCTGGAAGCGGCGGCCGGCGTACCGCAGATAGACGTCGTCCAGCGAGGGCCGGGCGACGGTGGCCGCCGCGACGGTGGCCCCGGCCCGTTCGAGGGCGGCCAGCAGCACGGGTACGGCGGCTGCGCCGTCCTCGGCCCGGACGCTGACCCGGCGCCCCTCGGCCACCGCCTCGTGCACCCCGGGCAGCCCGGCGAGCGCGGTGACGGCCTCCGGACCGGCGTCCGCGCGCAGCTCCACATGGACGGCGTCGCCGCGCAGCTCGCCCTTGAGCTCGTCGGGGGTGCCCTCGACCACGATCCGGCCGCGGTCGACGATCGCGATGCGTTCCGCGAGCCGGTCCGCCTCCTCCAGGTAGTGCGTGGTGAGGACGATGGTCAGGCCCTCGTCGCCGGCCAGCCGGGAGATCTCGTCCCACATCGCCGTACGGGCCTCCGGGTCGAGCCCGGTCGTCGGCTCGTCCAGGAAGAGCACCTCCGGGCGGTGCATCAGCCCGAGCGCCACGTCCAGGCGCCGCAGCATGCCGCCGGAGTACCCCTTGACCAGGCGCTTACCGGCGTCGGCGAGGGTGAACCGCTCCAGCAGCTCATCGGCGCGGCGCTGCACGGCGGCCCCCCGCATCCCGTACAGCCGGCCCTGGAGGAGCAGGTTCTCGCGGCCGGTGGCGACCGGGTCGGCGCCGGACTTCTGGGCGACGACACCGATCGCGCGGCGCACCCGGTCCGGGTGGGCGAGGACATCGTGCCCGGCGACGGAGGCGGTGCCGGAGTCGGGGCGGGCGAGGGTGGTGAGGATCTTGACGGTGGTGGACTTCCCGGCGCCGTTGGGCCCGAGGAGCCCGAAGACGGTGCCGGCGGTGACGGAGAGGTCCATGCCGCGCAGTGCGGTGACCCCTCCCGGATAGGTCTTGACGAGTTGTCGCGCCTCGACAGCGGGCGCACGGGTGCTCATGACGGAGCTCTCCTGTGGTCGGCCGGGCGCCCGGTTCTTCCGGGCGCCTCGGGGCCGGTCCGTGTGAGGAGTGCCGGGCTATCCTGGGTGTGCCGCACCTCGATCGCCCGGGCCGCCTCCACGGTCGTCCGGCTTTGGGGTTCGAGACCCCGGCGCGGACTGCTGCAACAGTCCCGCCGGGGTCTTTTTTCTGCCTACTCCCGGTCTTCGAGGTCCTGCCAGTCCTGCGGGACCTCACCGGTCTCGTGGAACGACCTCCACTCCTCGATGCCACTGATGGCGGCCTCGCCGATCTCCTTGCGGAACGTGCGGATCCACTCCAGCTGGGCCTCCAGCATGTGGAGCTGGTACTCCGTCTCCACGACGAAGACCCGGGGCACCGAGTCCCCGAGCTGGGCGAGCACCCCGCGCAGCGCCGCGGCCCGCACGGTCTGCGCCTGCTCGCGGTCCGCGAGGAGTTCCCCCACCTCCTCGGGGGGCAGCGCGGGGAGCAGGGCCAATGCCGTGTCGAAGACCGGGTACTCCTCGGCCGGCACCGCGATCAGGTCGGACAGCCAGTGCAGCATCTCGGCGCGCCCGGCCTCGGTGAGCCCGTACAGCGTGCGCTCCGGGCGGTTGCCCTGCCGCTGTACGCCCGCCACCTCGACGTAGCCGTGCTTCTCCAGGTTCTGGACGACGGTGTACAGCGAGCCGAAGTTGATCTTCACGCTGTGCTGCTTACCGCGCCTGCGGAGGGTCTGAGCGATCTCGTACGGATGCATGGACCGCTCGGCGAGCAGCACCATCACCGTGAGCGCCAGCGGATTGCTGAGCTTGCGCCGCTTGGCCACCCCCGCCCCCTTTTGAACCTTCGCTCGTTCCCGAATACTCGTGGACGAACATAGCTCGATTTCCGAAGGCGCGTCAACCACGATGTATCGCGTTTCTCGATCCTTTCTCCGGGAAGGCGTGGAAGGATCTCCGGCTTCCGGCCAATCCGCCCGGTCACCGGCTCCGAATCACCCCCGGAGAGCGATGACCACCGAAGGGAACCCCGCGTGAAAGAAGCCGTGTACATCAGCGGAACGGCCTCGGCGGGGCCCGATCTCCAGGAGCTGATGGGGCAGGTCGCCCGGGGCGACCAGGACGCCTTCGCCCAGGTCTACGACGCGGTGAGCGGCCCGGTGCTCGGGCTCGTCCGCAGCGTGCTGCGCGACCCCGCCCAGTCGGAGGAGGTCGCCCAGGAGGTCCTGGTGGAGGTGTGGCGCACCGCGTCCCGCTTCCAGGCCGCCCGGGGCAGCGCCATGAACTGGGTGCTGACCCTCGCCCACCGCCGCGCCGTGGACCGGGTCCGCTCGGCGCAGGCGTCGGCCGCCCGCGAGCACAAGGCCGCCCTCCTCGAACGCACCCCCGCCTTCGACGAGGTCACCGAACAGGTCGAGACCCGGCTGGAGCGCGAGCAGGTGCGCCGCTGCATGCGGACGCTGTCCGAGCTCCAGCGGGAGTCCGTCACCCTGGCGTACTACCGGGGGCTCACCTATCGCGAGGTGGCCGAACTCCTCGCGGTACCGCTCGGCACGATCAAGACTCGACTGCGCGACGGACTGATCCGGATGCGCGACTGCCTCGGGGTGACCTCATGAGCGACGCCGGACTGCACACACTGACGGGCGCCTACGCCCTGCACGCGCTGCCGGACACGGAGCGCCGCGACTTCGAACGGCACCTCGGCGACTGCGAGGCCTGCTCCGTCGAGGTGCGCGAGTTCTCCGAGACCGCGACGCGGCTCGGCCTGGCCGCCGCCGCCCCGGCCCCCCGGGAGCTGCGGGAGCGGGTGCTGCGGGAGATCACGACCGTACGCCAGGAGCCGCCGGCCGTCTCCCGCCGCGAACGCGCGTCGGAGCGGCGGTCCGGGGCCGCGAGATGGTCCCGGTTCGCGCTCGCCGCCTGCCTGGCCGGAGCGGTGGGCCTCGGCGGGATCGCCGTGTGGCAGCACCAGGAGGCGCGGGACGCCCGGCAGCGGGCGGACGCCACCCGGCTCCAGGCCGATCAGGTGGCCCGGGTGCTGGCCGCCCCCGACGCCAAGACCTCGTCCGGCACGCTGGAGGACGGGGCGACGGGCACGGTGGTGGTCTCCCGGAGCGAGGACCGGGCCGTGTTCCTGGCCACGGGGCTGGCCGAGGCGCCGGGCGGCAAGGTCTACCAGCTGTGGTTCGACGACGGCGGCACGATGCGGTCGGCGGGCTTGATGCGGGCCTCGGGCCCGTCCTCGACGACGTACACGACCCTGCTCGACGGACCCGTGGACGGGGCGACGGGCATGGGCATCACCGTGGAACCGGCGGGCGGCTCCGCGCGGCCGACATCGGACCCGCTGGCACTGATGAAGCTGCCGGCGTGAGCGGCCGGCCCGGGGCCACCCCGGGCCGGCCCCCTCAGCCCCGGCGCGGCGGGCGCGGGAAGAAGCCGCTGGTGCGCGCGGCGTACGCGGCGAAGCCCGGGCGGTCGGCCATGTGCCGTTCCAGGAGGGCCTTGCCGCTTCCGCCGATGAGCAGATACGTCATCAGGGCGGGCGCCACCAGCGTGGCAGCGGCGGCGGCCGGGGCCTGGCAGACGATCAGGAACAGGCCCCACCAGACGCAGAAGTCCCCGAAGTAATTGGGGTGCCGGGTCCAGGACCACAGCCCCCGGTCCATGATCTTCCCCCGGTTGCCGGGGTCGGCCTTGAACCGGGCCAGCTGGTGGTCGCCCACCGCCTCGAAGAACATGCCGACCGCCCAGAGCGCCGTCCCGGCCCAGGCCAGGGCGTTCACCGGCCCGGTGAGGTATCCGGCCGCCTGCACGGGCAGCGAGATCAGCCAGACCAGGGCGCCCTGGAGGAGGTACACCTTCCGCAGGGCGTACAGCTCCGGGTTGCCCGGCGCCCGGGCGAGCATCTTCTCGTAGCGCGGGTCCTCGCCGTGGCCGCGTCCGCGCCGGGCGATGTGCCAGGCCAGGCGCACCCCCCAGACCGCGGTGAGCACCGTGACGAGGAGGCGGCGGGTGGCGTCCCCCTCCCCCGCCGACAGGCCGTACGAGATGAGGGCGACGGCGGCGAAGCCCAGCCCCCAGGCGACGTCCACGCCCCGGTGCATGCCCCGGCGCACCCCCGCCGCGAACGCGACGAGCAGGACGGCGAGCGCGGCGCCCGCGCAGGGTGCGAGACCCCGCGCGAACGCCTCCCAGGCGAAGCCGCTCATGCCGGGTCCCCGGCCGTGCGCAGCGCCTCACGGGTGGCCGGCATCCCGGACTCCCCCTCACCGGCGGGCCGTACGGCGAGGATCTGGTCCACGCCCATCCGGCGCTCGGCGAACGCGAGCGCCCCGCCCGCCAGATACAGCCGCCACACCCGTACGGTCTCCTCCCCGACCAGGTCCGTGAACCGCGCCTCGTTCTCCTCCAGGGTCCGGCGCCAGGCGTCGACGGTCCGGACGTAGTGCTCGCGCAGCCCCTGGACGTCGCGCACCTCCAACCCGGCGCCCTCCAGCAGCGCGACGGTCTCGCCCAGCGGGCGCATGTGCATGTCGGGCGCGATGTACGCCTCGATGAACGCGCCGCCGCCCGGCGCGTTCCGCCCTCGTGACATCTGCTGGACGAGCACCCGGCCGCGCGGCCGGACCATGCCGTGCAGGGTCGCCGCGAACGCCGGGTACTGGGCGTCCCCGACGTGCTCGCCCATCTCGATGGTGGACACCGCGTCGTAGCCGCCCTCGTGGTCCGGGGCGGCCGCGATGTCGCGGTAGTCGCAGCAGCGCACCTCGACCAGGTCGTCCAGGCCGCGTTCGGCCACCTGCCGGCGCACATGGGCGGCCTGTTCGGCGGCGAGGGTGACGGCGGTGACGCGGACGCCGTGCCGCTGGGCCGCGTACAGCGTCAGCGAGCCCCAGCCGCAGCCGATGTCCAGCAGCCGCGCACCAGGGCGCAGCCCCAGCTTCCCGCAGATGAGCTCCAGCTTGTCGCGCTGCGCGTCGGCGGGCCCGTAACCCGGCTCGTCGCTGGTCCAGTAGCCGCAGGAGTACGCCATCGTGTCGTCCAGGAGGAGGGCGTAGAAGGCGTTGGAGAGGTCGTAGTGGTGGCTGATCGCGGCCCGGTCGCGGGCCTTGCTGTGCAGGGCGCCGTCGAGTCCGGTGGCCCGGGCGGCGGGCACGGGCGGCCGGGGCCCGGCCGCGCCCAGACGCACGGCGGTGCCGGCGGCGCGCAGCCGGTCGGCGAGGCGGGGCCGGGGTGCGGCGAGTCCGCGTTCGCGGACGGCGCGGCGCACGGCCCGCAGGCCCTCGGCGAGGTCGCCCTCGATGTCGATGTCCCCGGTGATGTACGCCTCCGCGAGGCCGAGTTCGCCCGGTTCCCACAGGAGGCGGCGCAGGGCGCGGCGGGCCCGGACGTGGATCAGGGGGCCGTCGGCGGCGCCGGTCTCGCTGCCGTCCCACATGCGGACCCTGACCGGGAGCCGGCCGCCGAACAGCTGCTCGGCCAGGGGTTCTACGCGCTGGGCGGCCCCGTGGACGGGGTGCTTGGCGGTGAGTGTCATGCCGTTTCCTGTTCCCGGCGGGTCAGCAGCAGCTGCCGCACATCGAGGTAGCCGGAGCGGAAGCCCGCTTCGGAGTAGGCGAGGTAGAGGGTCCACATGCGGCGGAAGGTCGCGTCGAAGCCGAGGGTGTCGACGGCTTCCGCCTCTTCGGTGAAGCGTTCGCGCCACAGCCTGAGCGTTTCGGCGTAGTGCGTGCCGAAGCCGTCGGACCGTTCGACGCGCAGCGTGGTGTGGTCGGCGGTGACCCGGTCGACGGCCTCGGTGGACGGGAGCTGGCCGCCCGGGAAGATGTACTTCTGGATCCAGGTGAAGGTGGACCGGCCCGCCCGCATGCGGTCGTCGGGCATGGTGATGGCCTGGAGGGCGATCCGGCCGCCGGGGCCGAGCAGCCGGTCCAGGGTGCGGAAGTAGACGGGCCAGAACTCCGCGCCGACCGCCTCGATCATCTCGACGCTGACGATCGCGTCGTAGCTCCCCCCGATCTCCCGGTAGTCGCACAGCCGGACGTCGACCCGGTCCGCGTGGCCCGCCGCCGCGATCCGCCGGAGCGCCAGGTCGCGTTGTTCGCGGGAGAGCGTGACGGAGACGACCCGGGCGCCGCGGGCGGCGGCGCGGATCGCCAGTTCGCCCCAGCCGGTGCCGATCTCCAGGAGCCGGGTGCCGGGGCCGACGGCGGCGAGGTCGAGCAGCCGGTCGATCTTGCGGTGCTGGGCGGCGGGGAGCAGGGCCGGTTCGGCGGGGAAGCCGCGGAAGAGCGCGGAGGAGTAGCTGAGCGTCTCGTCCAGGAAGAGCGCGAACAGGTCGTTGGACAGGTCGTAGTGGTGGCTGATGTTGGTCCGGGCCCCTTCGCGGGTGCCGGTCTGGGCCTCGGGGTGGCGGCGCGCCCACAGTCCGCGCAGCCGCTGCAGGGGCTGCGGGACCAGGGTGGCGACCTGCCCGGCCAGGACCGTCAGGACGCCGACGGGGTCGGGCGCGTCCCATTCCCGTGCCATGTACGACTCGCCGAAGCCGATGAGCCCGGCCGCGCCGATCCTGCGGAAGAAGGCGTCGGGGTCGTGGACGTCCATCAGCGGCCCGCCGAGCCCGATGTCCTCGCCCCCGCCGAGGCGGACGCG
The DNA here is from genome assembly GCF_044761525.1 of Streptomyces sp. NPDC097595. Lineage (NCBI taxonomy): Bacteria > Bacillati > Actinomycetota > Actinomycetes > Kitasatosporales > Streptomycetaceae > Streptomyces > Streptomyces sp. NPDC097595. The sequence goes on from NZ_JBIWCN010000032.1 coordinate 56,691, forward strand.
CAGCGGCAGCCGGGCCAGGGCGCGGCGGACGATCCGCTCGGCGACGGCCTTCCGCAGCCGGGAGGCCCGGGGCGGGGTCACGACGTCCGGCCAGCGTGCCGGGTCGATCCCGGGGCCCGTGGCGGGGGCGGGCACGGACGGGGTGCGGAACGTGGAGGCGGTCATCGCATGCCCTCCTGGGTGCGGTGGTGGGGGCGGGGCCGGACGGGCAGCCCGCGCAGATAGAGGCGTATGCCGTGCAGCCGGATGGCGGCGGAGACGACGGCCGTGGACCAGGGGTGCCGCACGGCGAGGGCGAGCAGGACGCGGGCGGTCGCCGGGCGCCGCTCGCCCCGGACGGTCGCGGTGAACGGGCGGGTGCCCGCGCGCTCCAGGTGGACCGTCAGGCGTAGTTCCGGGCCCGGTTCCGGCAGCCGCATCCAGTACTCGCCGTCGGTGCCGAAGAACGGCGATACGTAGAACTCCTTGCTGGTGACCGACCGCCCCCGGTCGTCGGGGCGCAGCAGGTAGCAGTGGCGTTCGCCGTACGTGTTGTGCACCTCGGCGACCGTGCACAGCGGGGTGCCGTCGGCGCGCCGGCACCAGTAGACGGTCAGCGGGTTGAAGACGTATCCGAGGACCCGGGCCTGGCTCAGCATGAGGACGGTGCCGTCCGCGAGGTCGATGCCGCGCGCGGCCAGGAAGCGGGCGAGGCCGGCCCGGATGGTCGGGGCCGTCCCGCCGAAGTGGTCGCGGGCGTCGAAGCCGGCGAGGAAGCGCAGGGCGCGGGGCAGCGGCGGGGGCCCGTCCGGGTCCGTCAGCCACAGGTAGGTGCGGTGGTGGAAGCCGTACCGGGTGGGCGCGGTCCGTATGTGGGTGATCGTGCACGGGTAGAGGGCGTTCACCAGTCCACCCCCAGGGCCGCAGCGGCCTCGGCGCCGGAGCGGCAGCCGTCCTCGTGGAATCCCCAGCCGTGGTAGGCGCCCGCGTAGGCGGTGACCGGCCCGGACAGGGCGGGCAGCCGGGCCTGGGCGGCCACGGACTCCGGGGTGTAGACGGGGTGTTCGTAGAGCATGCGGGCCCGGACGAGTCCGGGGGCGACACGGTCGGCGCCGTTGAGCGTGACGACGAAGGTCTCCGGGGCGTCGAGCCGCTGGAGCCGGTTCATGTCGTAGCTGACGGTGACGTGGGAGGCGTCGGCGGCGCAGTCGGGCATCAGGTAGTTCCAGGAGGCGCGGGCGCCGGGCGCCGTGGGCAGCAGCCGGGTGTCGGTGTGCAGCAGGGTGGCGTTGCGGGAGTAGCGGAAGGCGCCCAGGGTGCGGGTCTCCTCGTCGGTCGGGTCGGCGAGGAGGCGGAGCGCCTGGTCGGGGTGGGTGGCGACGACGACGTGGTCGAAGGGTTCGGCGGTGCCGTCGTCCGTGGTGATCTCGACGCCCTCGGCGTGCCGGCGGACGCTGCGGACCGGGGTGGCGGTGCGGACGGCGGAGAGCTGCTTGGCCACGCGCTCCACATAGGCGCGGGAGCCTCCGGTGACGGTCCGCCAGACCGGGGAGCCGCCGATCGCGAGCATGCCGTGGTGGTCGAGGAAGCGGAAGAGGTAGCGGGCCGGGTAGCGCATCGCGGTCACCGGGTCGCAGGACCAGACCGCCGCCACCACGGGCGTCAGGAAGTGCGCGGTGAAGTACGGCGAGAAGCGCCCGCGCGCGGCGAACTCGCCCAGGGTCAGCGTCTCCGCGTCCGGTCCGCCGTCCCGCAGCAGCCGCCGGGCCAGCCGGTGGAAGCGGGGCACGGCGGCGAGCATCCGCGGGTAGGCGGGGTCGCGGAAGGACGCCGGGCGGGCGAGGAGACCGGCCGGGCCGCGGGCGCCCGCGTACTCCAGACCGCATCCCTCGCACCGGACGGACATGCTCATCTCCGACTCCTGCGTGGGTACGCCGAGTTCCGCGAAGAGCCGCAGCAGGTGCGGGTAGGTGCGCCGGTTGTGCACGATGAAGCCGGAGTCGACGTGGTGGACGCGGCCGTCGGCCCCGGGCAGGTCGTGGGTGTGCGCGTGGCCGCCCACCCGGTCGTCCGCCTCGAACAGCGTCACGTCGTGGGCCCTGCGCAGGATGTGGGCGGCCGTGAGGCCGGCCACCCCGCTGCCCACGACGGCCGTGCGTCGCCGCCTGTCGCTCATTGCGCTCCTTCCGGACCGGCCCCGGCGCCCTCCGCCGGAGGCGGGGCGCGGCGGATGCCTCTTTGGAAGTGATTCGTTGCCGGTCACGGGTCGGATTGGCGGAACCCCGCGTTCATCCGATCGGGTGACAGACCAATCCGCTCGGCGCCCGGCACCGAATCCCCGGCGTGAGTGAAGAGCGGAACGATCCGGAGACCGGGGCCACCGAGCCCCGGCGGTCCCGAGCGCTGCGTGCGGCCTGTGCCGCGCTCGGCGGGGTGATCGCCGGGTTCGCCGCCCTGGCCGTCGCCGAACTGGCGGCGGCGGTCGTGCGGCCCGAGGCGGGTCCGGTCGCGGCGGTCGGCGGTGCGGTGATCGACCGCACTCCCCCGGCGCTCAAGGACTTCGCCGTACGGAACTTCGGGACGAACGACAAACTGGTCCTGGAGCTCGGCATCCTGGCGATCCTGGCGCTGTTCGCCGTGGCGGTCGGGCTGCTGACGCTCCGCCACCGGATCGTCGGCTCGGCGGCCGTGCTGGTCTTCGGCGCGGTCGGGGCGGTGGCGGCGGTGGGACGGCCGGAGGGCCGGGTCTCGGACGCGCTGCCCTCCGTGGTGGGCGCGCTGGCCGGTGCGGGGGTGCTGTATCTGCTGTCGGGGCGGCTCTTCCCGGCCCGCCCGTACGGGGAGCGGCCGGCCGGGGGCTTCGACCGGCGCGGGTTCGTCGTCGCGGCGGGCGTCGCGGCGGTGGCCTCCGCCGGGGCGGGGCTGCTGGGGCGCCGGCTCACCTCGGCGGTGCAGGCCGGGGCGGAGGCGTCCCGCCGCGATCTGAAGCTCCCCGCGCCCGCCTCGCCCGCCCCCGCCGTGCCGGCCGGCGTGGACCTCAAGATCCGGGGGCTGAGCCCGTTCGTCACACCCAACAAGGACTTCTACCGCGTCGACACGGCCCTGGTCGTGCCGAGGGTGGACGCCGGTGAGTGGCGGCTGCGGATCCACGGAAAGGGCGTGTCCCGGCCCGTGACGCTCAGCTTGCGGGACCTGATGCGCCGGAAGGCCGTCGAGCGCGACATCACGCTGACCTGCGTCTCGAACGAGGTGGGCGGGCCGTACGTCGGCAACGCCCGGTGGCTCGGCGTGCGCCTGGCCGACCTGCTGCGCGAGGCGGGGGTGCGGCCCCCGTCCGAGGGCGGCCGGGCCGACCAGCTCGTGGCGCGTTCGGTGGACGGCATGACGATCGGCACCCCGGTCGAGGACGTCATGGACGGCCGCGAGGCCCTGCTCGCCTTCGGCATGAACGGGGAGCCGCTGCCCTTCACGCACGGCTTCCCGGTCCGGATGGTCGTACCCGGCCTGTACGGATATGTGTCGGCCTGCAAGTGGATCAAGGACATCGAGCTGACCACCTTCGACGCGTACGACGCGTACTGGGTGAAGCGGACCTGGTCCCGGCGGGCGCCCATCAAGACCCAGGCCCGCATCGACACCCCGCGCCCCTTCGCGTCCCCGAAGGCGGGCACGGTGCCGGTCGCCGGGGTCGCCTGGGCCCAGCACCGCGGGATCACCCGGGTCGAGGTCCGGGTGGACGACGGGCCGTGGGAGCCCGCGCGGCTGGCCGCCCAGGACGGCCGGGACACCTGGCGCCAGTGGGTGTGGGAGTGGCCGGCCACTCCCGGCAGCCACACCCTGGAGGTCCGTGCGACGGACTCCACCGGCGCCGTCCAGACCGGCAGCCGCGTGGGCACCGTGCCCAACGGTGCGACCGGCCGGCACTCGGTGGTGGTCAACGTGTCCTGACCGGCGCGGCCCCGCCGCCTCCCCCATGACGTGCGCGCCGCTCCGATGGATCGCTCGCACCCCACGCCAATTACCGACAGCAATCAACCGATCACGCAAACAGGAGAACATCATGAAGGTCATCCACGCCCGCCGTGCCGCCGTGGCGCTGTCCGCCGCGCTCGTCCTGCCGCTGGCACTGACGGCCTGTTCCGACGACTCCAAGGACAGCGCGTCCGGATCGAGCGCGAGTTCCGCGAAGGCCCCCGCCTCGCCGTCCGCCGAGAAGTCCATGGACACCGACAAGCCCTTCGGCCCGGCCTGCGCGTCGGTCCCGAAGAGCGGCTCGGGCTCCTTCTCCGGGATGGCGCAGGACCCGGTGGCCACGGCTGCCTCGCACAACCCGGCCCTGTCCACCCTGGTCACCGCGGTCAAGAAGGCCGGCCTGGTCGACACCCTCAACAACGCGCAGAACATCACGGTGTTCGCGCCGACCAACGACGCCTTCGCCAAGGTCCCGAAGGCCGACCTCGACAAGCTCCTCGCCGACAAGGCCGCGCTCACCAAGGTCCTCACGTACCACGTGGTGGGCCAGAAGCTGACGCCGAAGCAGCTGGAGAAGGGCTCCTTCGAGACCCTGGAGAAGGGTCAGCTGACGACCTCCGGCTCGGACATGGCGTACACCGTGAACGACTCCTCGAAGGTCGTCTGCGGCAACGTCCCCACGGCCAACGCCACGGTCTACATCGTGGACACCGTCCTGATGCCGCCGGCCGCCTGACCTCCCCCCTCGCGGTGGGCCACCGAGGCCCACCGCGAGACCCCGGCCGGATGGTGCGCATCCTGCGGACATCGAGTCGCCTTGAACCTACACATAAGCGACAGATAAGAGCAGAATGGACAGTGCGGGCCACTTCCCGCGCGTGGCGGTGACCGGGTCCGCATGATCCGAAGGGGACGAAACTCATGTCAAACGTCTCGCACGTCGGCCAGGACATGGCCGGACACCCCGATGTATCGGAAATGAGCGACCGATACGCACGCGTGATGGGCGGCCGCGACGTGGCGCTCGTGGACGCGCCGGTCTTCCTGGTCGGCCTCTACTGCGCCGTCTCGCCATGGGTGCTGCACTTCACCACCTCGCAGTCCGCGCTGGTGACGCACAACCTGGTCATGGGCATCGCGATCGCCGTGCTCGGCCTCGGGTTCACCGCGATGCCGCAGCGGATGTACGGCCTGAGCTGGGCCATCTGCGCCATGGGTGCCTGGATGATCATCTCGCCCTGGGTGGTGGGCAGCAGCCCGGACACCGGCGTCATCCTCAACAACGTCATCATCGGCGGACTGACCGCCCTGCTCGGACTGGTCTGCGCGGGCGCGTCGATGAAAATGAGCCGAGGCGGCCGGTCCTAGGAAGGGAGCCGCACAGAAGCCGACCGGACCCCACAGGATCCGGCCGGCTTCCGCGTGTACTCAGCCCAGGGAGCTGTACGCGACGACGCCCCGCAGCACCTCGTCGACCGCCTTGCGGGCGCTCCGGGCCACCGTGCTGTTCTCGCGCGGCGCGGCGGCGGCCACCTGGCCCAGCACGTCGATGACCTGCTTGCACCAGCGCACGAAGTCACCGGCCGGCATGTCCGCCTCGCGCAGCACCTCGTCCAGCGGGCGGCCTGACGCCCACATGTACACCGCCCAGGCGAAGCCGAGGTCCGGCTCGCGTTGGCCGACCCCCTCCGCCTGGTTGATCTTGAAGTCCTCTTCCAGGGAGTCGAGCCGCCCCCAGATGCGGACCATCTCGCCGAGCGCGGTCCTCGCGGGCCCCGACGGCAGCTTCGGCGCCACCGCGTCGTCGGCCTGCCGCGCCTCGTACACCAGGGCGGAGACGCACGCCGCGAGCTCCGCCGCGTTCAGCCCCTCCCAGACACCGGCGCGCAGGCACTCGCTGGCCAGCAGGTCCAGCTCGCCGTAGAGCCGGGCCAGCCGCTTCCCGTGCTCGGTGACCTCGCTGCCGCGCAGGTAGTCCAGCTCGGTGAGCAGGGCGACGATCCGGTCGAAGGTGCGGGCGATGGTGTTGGTGCGCCCCTCGATGCGGCGCTCCAGCTGCCGGGTGTCGCGCTGGAGCCGGTGGTAGCGCTCGGCCCAGCGGGCGTGGTCCTCGCGCTCGTCGCACCCGTGGCAGGGGTGGGCGCGCAGTTCGGCCCGCAGACGCGCGATCTCGCGGTCGTCGGCGGCGGGGGCGCGCCCCCGGCGGTGCCGGTCCGGGACGATGTGCCCGGCCTTGGACCGCAGCGCGGAGGCCAGGTCCCGGCGCGACTGAGGCGAGCGCGGGTTGAACGACTTCGGCACCCGCATCCGCTCCACGGCCTCCACCGGCACCGGGAAGTCGATCGAGGCGAGCCGCTTCACCTGCCGCTCGGCGGTCAGCACCAGCGGGCGGGGCCCGTCGTGGTACTCCATGCCGCGGTGCCCGTGCCCGTTGGTGCGGCCGGCCGGAAGACCGGGGTCCAGGACGAGCGCGAGGCCGGCGAACTTGCCGGTGGGCACATGGATGACGTCGCCGGGCTTCAGCTTCTCCAGGGACGCCGCGGCGGCGGCCCGCCGTTGGGAGGCGCCCTGCTTGGCGAGCTCCGTCTCCCGGTCCTTGAGGTCGCGGCGCAGCCGCGCGTACTCCTCGAAGTCACCGAGGTGGCAGGTCATGCCCTCGCGGTAGCCCTCCAGGCCCTCCTCGTTGCGCTGGACCTGCCGGGAGATCCCGACGACCGACCGGTCCGCCTGGAACTGCGCGAAGGAGGTCTCAAGAAGTTCGCGCGAGCGGTGCCGCCCGAACTGCTGGACCAGATTCACGGCCATGTTGTACGACGGGCGGAAGCTGGAACGCAGCGGATACGTGCGGGTGCCGGCGAGTCCGGCGAGGGCGCCCGGGTCCATGCCGCGCTGCCAGAGCACCACGGCGTGGCCCTCGACGTCGATCCCGCGCCGCCCGGCCCGGCCGGTGAGCTGGGTGTACTCGCCGGGGGTGATGTCGGCGTGCTGCTCGCCGTTCCACTTGACGAGCTTCTCCAGGACCACCGAGCGGGCGGGCATGTTGATGCCGAGCGCCAGAGTCTCGGTCGCGAAGACGGCCTTGACGAGGCCCCGGACGAACAGCTCCTCGACGATCTCCTTGAACCTCGGGAGCATCCCGGCGTGGTGCGCGGCGATGCCCCGCTCCAGGCCCTCCAGCCACTCGTAGTAGCCCAGGACGTGCAGGTCCTCGGACGGGATGGACGCTGTCCGCTCCTCCACGATCTCCCGGACCAGGCGACGCTTGTCGTCGTCGTTGAGCCGGAGCCCGGCGTGCAGGCACTGCTGGACGGCGGCCTCGCAGGCGGCCCGGCTGAAGATGAACGTGATCGCGGGGAGCAGCCCCTCGGCGTCCAGCCGGTCGATGACCTCGGGGCGCGAGGGCGTCCAGATCCGGCTGCGCTGGCGCCGCTCGCGCTCGCGGTCGGCCTCGCGGACCATCTTGCCGCGGCGGCGGTCGCGGGGGTTGTACCCGCGCTGGTTCTCCATGCGGGCCAGGCGGACGAGGTCGGGGTTGACCTCGCGACGGCCGGTGCCGCGGCCGCCGTGGTCGCTCTCCTCCTCGAAGAGGTCGTACATCCGGCGCCCGGCCAGCACGTGCTGCCAGAGCGGAACGGGCCGCTGCTCGGAGACGATCACCTCGGTGTCGCCGCGCACGGTGTCCAGCCAGTCGCCGAACTCCTCCGCGTTGGACACGGTCGCCGACAGGGAGACCAGGGTGACCGACTCGGGGAGGTGGATGATCACCTCTTCCCAGACGGCGCCCCGGAAGCGGTCGGAGAGGTAGTGCACCTCGTCCATGACCACGTATCCGAGGCCGTTCAGCGCCTGGGAGCCCGCGTACAGCATGTTCCGCAGGACCTCGGTGGTCATGACGACGACCGGGGCGTCCGCGTTGACGCTGTTGTCACCGGTGAGCAGGCCGACCTTGCCGGAGCCGTAGCGCCGGACCAGGTCGGCGAACTTCTGGTTCGACAGGGCCTTGATCGGCGTGGTGTAGAAGCACTTGCGGCCCTGCTCCAGGGCGAGGTGCACGGCGAATTCGCCGACGATCGTCTTGCCCGAGCCGGTGGGGGCGGCGACGAGCACGCCCTTCCCGCCCTCCAGCGCCTTGCAGGCCTCGATCTGATACGGGTCGAGATCGAAGTCGTACATCTCGCGGAACGGCCCGAGAGCGGTCGCCTGCTCGGCCGCCCGGAGCCGGGAAGCCTGGTAGCGCTCAGCTGGTGAGAGGTCCTCTGTCATCTTGCTGTCGAGCCTACCCGCCACCTCTGACAGTGACGCGATCTTTAATCGCCCATGGTCCGCGCTTCGGGACCGGCCCCCAGGACCCGTACGGCCTTCGGCACGCAGGTGGCGGTCAGCGGGAGCGCGCCGAGCGGTTCGCCGTCCGCGTAGGCGGTGACGCCGACGGCTTCGAGGGTGACCGACGAGGCCCGGTGCACGGTGACGACGGGGTGGCCGAGGTGCGTTCCCTTGTACACCCGGGGGAAGACCTTGAGCAGGGTCGTACGGCTGCACTCTCCGACCACCGTGATGTCGAAGAGCCCGTCGTCCATGACCGCGTCGGCGCACATCCGCATGCCGCCGCCGTACGAGGTGCCGTTGCCGACCGCGACGAGCGTCGCCCGGAGCTCCCGGGGCGGCCCGTCGTCGAGCGTCATGCGGTACGTGACCGGCTTGAAGGCGGCCAGCTCGGCGAGGATCGCCAGGTCGTACTTGAAGCGGCCGCCCCAGCGCATCCGGTTGCCCCGGTCGTTGACCCGGGAGTCGAAGCCGGAGGCGAGCACGGAGCCGAACCAGCGCTCCCCGGCCCGGCCGAGGTCGATCTCGCGCACCGGCGCCCGCCCCTTGAGCGCGTCGGCGGCGAGCCGGCCCGACGCCTCCGGGTCGCGTATCGGCAGGCCCAGGGCGCGCGCGAAGTCGTTGCCGGTGCCCACCGCCACCACGCCGAGCGGGGTGAGCGTCCCGGCGACCGCCTGGAGGGCCAGCGACATGAGCCCGTCCCCGCCGACGGCTATGAGCGCGCCGGTCCCCTCCGCGACCGCGTCCCGCGCCCGGCGCAGCGCGTCACCGGCGTCCTCGCCGAGGATCGTGCGTACGGAGAAACCGGCCGCCCGCAACGCGGAAGCGGCCGGCTGCGCGGCTCGCGCGCCCCGGCCGCGTCCCGCGGTGGGATTGACGAAGAGGGTGATCTCGCTGGTCACCCGGGGACCCTACAAGGTCAGGTGATGTCGTCGTAACCGTCGCGCGCGGAGGACCGTCCGCCGTCGGACTGACCGGGCACGGTGGGCGACGAGGAGACGTGCTCCATGTCCCCGATGTCCTCCGGGGTGAGGTCGAGCTCCGACGCCTCGTCGTCGTCGAGGTCGGCGTCCGGGTTGTTCCGCTTCCGGCGCCGGTCGTTGGCCATGCAGACGCCGAGGGCGAGGAAGTAGAGCAGCACGATGGGCGCGGCCAGCGTGATCATCGTGAGCGGGTCCCCGGTCGGGGTCGCCACGGCGGCGAAGATCGTGATGCCCATGACCATCCAGCGCCACCAGGAGGCGAGCCGCTTGGCCGTGAGTATCCCGGTGAAGTTCAGCAGGACGAGCAGCAGCGGAAGCTCGAAGGCGAGCCCGAACACGACCACCATGCGTGTGATGAAGTCGAGGTACTCGTCGACCGGCAGCAGGGGCTTCGTGTCGTTGGGGGTGAATTCCTGCAGCACGGACGCGGTCTGCGGCATCAGCACGTAGGCGAGGGTCGCGCCCGCCAGGAAGAGCGGCGCACCGACGCCCACGAAGGCGAGCGCGTACCGCTTCTCGTGCTTGTGCAGGCCGGGCGCGAGGAACGCCCACAGCTGGTACAGCCAGACCGGGGAGGAGATCACCACCCCTGCCATGAGGGAGACCTTGAGCGCGATGGAGAACGGGGCGACGATCCCGTTCACCGTCATCTCGGCGCACGGCTTGCCGTTGAGCTGCCTCGCCTCACCATGGGCGCAGCCGACCGACTCCAGGATCGGCTTGATCAGGAAGGTGATCAGGTCCTGGTAGAAGAAGGCCGTGATCGAGGTGATCACGAGGATCGCCACTACCGCGATCAGCAGTCGGTTACGCAACTCTCGCAGGTGATCAGCGAGAGGCATCCGCCCCTCGCTGTCCTTCTCCTGCTTGCGGGCAGACTTGAGCAACCCACTTCCCTCGTCTCGTGCGGCGGCTGACGGAAGCGTCCGTCAGCGCGGTCAGCTCTGGGTGGTGGGCTTCGCTTCGCTCACCGGGCGGGAGCTCGTGACGTCACCGGGCGCGGCCTGGATCGTACGGGCGGCGGCCTGCGGGTCGGCGGGGGCGTCCGTGGTGGCGGTGACCGTCGGCTCGTCGTCCTTCTTCATGGCCTTGGCCTCGCTCTTGAGGATGCGGGCCGACTTGCCGAGCGAACGGGCCATGTCGGGAAGCTTCTTGGCGCCGAACAACAGGAGGATGACAGCGATGATCAGTACGATCTCGAGAGGCTTCAGATTGCCCATGGTGTGCTTCCTTCTAGCTGGGGCGGCTGGAGGTGGGCTCGCTGCCCTTGAGTGGCGGATACACATCCGACCATTCGCCGGCAGCGATCGTAACCCGCGGGAGTAAACGCGAGGCAATGCCCGTGCATACTTTCGATAGCGGCCCGCACCTCCCTGCCTGGGCCGTCCTGCAGCAGCGTACCTCCCGGGCCCTCGAAACAGGAGGCCGCGTCTACGGGGCCTCAGGGCAGGGTCTTGCCCGTGGTGGCGAGCCGTTCGGCCGCGCGCTCCAGGTCGTCGGCGGCGCGGTTGATGCGCTCCGTGGTGCGGGTCACCTGGTGGCCGAGGCGCTGGGCCTCGACGAACACCTTGATGGCCAGCACGCCGAGCACGGCGATTCCGAGGAATCCCAGGGCGATGGCGAGCATGGGCCAGAACATGCGCAGAGCCTCTCAGGAGCCGGTGTGCAGACGCAGCGTGCGGACGCCGCCGTCGGTGAGGAGCTCCACTATCCGCTCCCCCGCCGGCTTACGGACGCACGCGGCGCAGTCGGGGCAGGTGAAGGAGTAGAACGTGGTGCGGCTGGTCGCGCCGATCACCAGCCGGAACTCCGCCGCCGCCAGCTCGAACCGCACTCGGCAGTCCGGGCAGGCGGCCTTGAAGCGCGCCGACTCCGGGACCGCCACGGTGGGTACGGCGGCGCGGCCCGGCAGTGCGGACAGGTGGCCCATGTCTACCGCCGCCCCTTCAGGCCGTGCCGTCGTACGCGGCGAGCGCCGCCCGCGCCGCAGTCCGCGCGCTCTCGGCCAGCTCCGGGGGCGAGACGATGCGGCCCTCCCGGCCGAGCCGCAGCGCGAGCCGGCGCAGCGAGGCCGGGTCCGGGGTGCGCAGGGTGATCCGCAGACCGCCGTCGGGCAGTTCCTCGGCCCGGTCGTGCGGGTAGTACTCGGCGACCCAGCGCCCGCCGGGGCCGACCTCGATCACGACTTCCGGGTCCTCGGCGGCCGGCTGGACCAGCCCCTCGGACAGGTCCCGCAGCTCCAGCTCGGGCGGGGCGGCGGGCTCGTCGAGGAGCCGGATCTCGGCGACCCGGTCGAGGCGGAAGGTGCGCCGGTCCTCGGAGGAGCGGCACCACGCCTCCATATAGGTGTGCCCGACGGCGAAGAGCCGGATCGGGTCCACCTCGCGCTCGGTGAGCTCGTCGCGGGCGGGCGAGTAGTAGCGCAGCCAGAGCCGGCGCCGCTCCGAGATCGCCCGGTCCACCTCGGCGAAGACGCCGCCCTCGGACTCGAAGGTGACCGAGAGCCGGGAGCTGGCGGCGCCCACCTCTCCGGCGGCGGTCTCCAGCTTGGCGGTGGCCCGCAGCAGCGCCTGCCGGTCGCTCTCGCGCAGCCCGGGCAGGGTGGCCACGGCGCGGGCGGCGACCAGCAGGGCCGTCGCCTCGTCGGCGGCGAGCCGCAGCGGTTCGGCGACGTCGTCCGCGTTGTGCCACCAGATGCGGTCGCCGTCGGTGTCGATGTCGAGCAGGTCGCCGCCCCGGAAGCTGGTCCCGCACATGGGCAGGACGTCCAGGTCGGAGATCAGCTCGTCCTCGGTGATCCCGAAGGCCCGGGCGACGTCCTGGACGTGGGCGCCGGGGCGCTCGCGCAGATACGTCACCAGGGAGAGCATCCGGCGTGTCTGGTCGATGGCGTTCGTGGCCATGGAAATCGGTCCCCTCAGTCCTTGGCCACGGCGCGCAGCCGGTCCACCACGTCGGCCCGCAGGTCCTCGGGTCCGGTGACGACGACGTCGGGCCCGAACTCCACGAGCCAGGCGTCCAGGCCGTGTCCGTACGGGATCTCCAACTCGTCCCACCCGTTCCCGAGTTCCCGGACCGACAGGGCGCGGGCGCGCAGCGGGTAGCCGGAGTCGGTACGGAGCCGGATCAGGGCGGTCCGGGTGGCCGTCTCGCCGGCCCAGCTCTCCACGGTCTCGCGGACGGTGACCACGTCGGGCACCTCGGCGGTGAAGGCGCCGGCCCGGGAACGGACCTTGCCGGTGATCCGGGAGAGCCGGAAGACGCGCTCGGCGCCCCGCTCCCGGTCCCAGCCGGCGAGATACCAGTGGCCGCGCCAGCATTCCAGGGTCCACGGCTCGACCTGGCGCTGCTCGGGCTGGGCGGCGTTGGCCTTGCGGTAGTCGAAGGTGACCGGGCGGCGGTCGCGGCAGGCCAGCATCAGGGGTTCGAACGCGGCCTCGTGGACGGGGATGCGGGGTTCGAGGGCGCTGTGCACCTCGTAGGCGTCCTCGGTCTCGGGCATCCCGGCCGCCCGCAGCTTCTGCAGGGCCCCGCTGGCCGCGCCGGCGAGGCGGGCCTGCTGCCAGACCTTGGCGGCTAGGCCGAGCGCGGCGGCCTCCTCGGCGTCCAGCGTGATGGGCGGCAGCCGGTTGCTGTCGCGGCGGGCGAGGTAGCCGGTGTCCCCGTCCAGGTTCTCCACGGTCTCGATGACCAGGCCGAGCTCGCGCAGGTCGTCCTTGTCGCGCTCGAACATCCGGTTGAAGGCGTCGTCGGAAGCCGCTTCGAGGTACGCCTCGATGGAGCCGCGCAGCTCGCGCTTGCTGAGCGGGCGCCGGGTCCCCAGCAGACACAGCGCCAGGTTCATCAGCCGCTCGGCCTTGGCAATCGCCATCGGCGCCCTTTCCCTTGTGCTCTACGACGCTCGACCGTACCGCCCCGGGGTGTCCGGACAAAAGCGAGGGCCCGCACCTCGCGGTGCGGGCCCTGCTGCTGCTACGCGCGGATCAGACGGCGACCAGGTCGCAGACGAAGATCAGCGTCTCGCCCGGGGCGATGGCGCTGCCCGCACCGCGGTCACCGTAGCCGAGGTGCGCGGGGATGATCAGCTGGCGGCGGCCGCCGACCTTCATGCCCTGCACGCCCTTGTCCCAGCCCGCGATGACCTGGCCGGCACCGAGCTGGAACTGCAGCGGCTTGCCGCGGTTCCACGAGGCGTCGAACTCCTCGCCGGTGGAGAAGGCGACACCCACGTAGTGGACGGAGACGTACTGGCCGGGCTTGGCCTCCTCGCCGTCGCCCTCCCAGATGTCCTTGATCTCCAGATCGGCCGGCGGCTCGCCACCCGGGAAGTCGACCTCGGGCTTGTCGATGCTCACTGACTTGCTCCTCTTACAGATGAACTGGGCAACCGGGACAGTCTTACATCTTCGCCAGGATGTCCACCGCGAACACCAGCGTGGAGTTGGCGGGGACGCCCGACTGCTCCTTGTCACCGAGGCCCTGGTCCGGCGGCACGACCAGCAGCACCCGGCTGCCGATCTTCTTGCCGACCAGGCCGTCCTTCAGACCCTTGAGGGTGACCTGTGCCAGGGGGAAGGTCTGCGTCTTGCCGGTGGTGTACGTGTTGTCGAACTCCTTGCCGTCCTTCCAGAGCTTGGCCACGTAGTTCACGACGACCGAGTCGGTCTCCTTGACCACGTCGCCCTTGGACTCCAGGACGTAGTTCGAGACCAGCTTCTTCGGCGGGGCGGCCTTGCTGGGGATGGTCAGGCTCGGCGCCTTGCCGTCGGTGTTGGTGCCCACCTTCGGCAGGTCCATGTTGTCCTGGGCGACGGCGGTGCCCTTGGCCGAGGCCGGGATCTGCTTCGCCTTCAGGATGTCCACGACGAAGACCAGGGTGGCGTTCGGCTTGATGTCGCCCTGGCCCTGGGCCCCGTAACCGAGGTCCGGCGGGATGACCAGCTGGACCCTGCTGCCGACCTTCTGGCCGACCAGGCCCTTCTCCCAGCCCTGGATGACCATGCCCGCGCCGAGCGTCAGGTCGAACGGCTGCTTGCGGTCGAAGCTGTTGTCGAACGGCTTGGTGGAGTCGTACGCCTGACCGAGGTAGTTGACCTGGGTGACGTCGCCGTTCTTCAGCTTCGCGCCGTCGCCCTCGCTGATGACCTTGGTCTTCAGCTCCTTGGGCGGCGTACCCGTGCCCTTGGCCAGAGTGGGCTTCTCGCCGAACTTCGCGCCCGCGGTGATGGCGGGGAAGCCGCCCTTGGAGGGGGCGGACGCGGAGGCGGAAGCGGAGTCGGAGCCCTTGTCGTCGTCGCTGCCGCAGGCCGCTGACGACAACAGCAGCAGGGGGACGACGAGAAGGCCGGCAAGTCGGCGCACTGGTTCCTCAGATCTCAGACGGCATATGTGGGGGACACGCGCCCCGGGGGTCCGGGGACCCCGCCACTCTAGGCCGTGCGAAGGGCCCCGTACGAGGAACGTACGGGGCCCGAGTCGCACCGGCGCCGGAGCGTATCCTGCGCCTCACATACCCGCGATCAGCTTCTCCACCCGGTCGTCCACCGACCGGAACGGGTCCTTGCAGAGCACCGTGCGCTGCGCCTGGTCGTTGAGCTTGAGGTGGACCCAGTCGACGGTGAAGTCCCGCCGCTGCTCCTGGGCCCGCCGGATGAAGTCCCCTCGCAGCCGCGCCCTGGTCGTCTGCGGGGGCACCGACTTGCCCTCGAAGATCTTCAGGTCGTTGCAGATGCGGGCGGCCTGTCCCTTGCGCTCCAGCAGGTAGTAGAGCCCCCGCCGGCGGTGGATGTCGTGGTAGGCGAGGTCTATCTGGGCGACCCGCGGATTCGACATGGTCATGTTGTGCTTGGCCCGGTACCGCTCGATGAGCTTGTACTTCATGACCCAGTCGATCTCGGTGTCGATCCGGTCGAGGTCCTCGGCCTCGATCGCGTCGAGCGTGCGGCCCCACAGTTCGAGGACGCGCTCGACGTTGCCGGTGCGGATGCCGCGGCGGTCCACGAAGTCCACGGCCTTCTCGTAGTACTCGCGCTGCACCTCTATGGCCGACGCCTCCCGGCCACTGGCGAGGCGGACCTTGCGCTGCCCGGTGGTGTCGTGGCTGACCTCGCGGATCGCCCGGATCGGGTTCTCCAGGGTCAGGTCGCGCATCACCGTGCCCGCCTCGATCATGCGGAGCACCAGGTCGGTCGCGCCGACCTTGAGGAGCATGGTCGTCTCGGACATGTTGGAGTCCCCGACGATGACGTGGAGGCGGCGGTAGCGCTCCGCGTCCGCGTGCGGCTCGTCGCGGGTGTTGATGATCGGGCGGGAGCGTGTCGTCGCGGAGCTGACGCCCTCCCAGATGTGCTCGGCACGCTGGCTGACGCAGTAGACCGCGCCCCGGGGGGTCTGGAGCACCTTGCCGGCGCCGCAGATCAGCTGCCTCGTGACGAGGAAGGGAATGAGGATGTCCGCGAGGCGGGAGAATTCCCCGTGCCGGGCCACGAGGTAGTTCTCGTGGCAGCCGTAGGAGTTTCCCGCGGAGTCGGTGTTGTTCTTGAAGAGATAGACGTCGCCGGCGATTCCCTCCTCGTGCAGGCGGCGTTCGGCGTCGACGAGCAGGCCCTCGAGAATGCGCTCGCCGGCCTTGTCGTGGGTGACCAGTTCGGTCAGGTTGTCGCATTCGGGGGTTGCATATTCCGGATGCGATCCCACGTCGAGGTAGAGGCGGGCGCCGTTCCGCAGAAAGACATTGCTGCTGCGGCCCCATGACACAACACGGCGGAAGAGGTAGCGCGCCACTTCATCAGGAGACAGTCGGCGCTGTCCCCTGAACGTGCACGTGACGCCGTACTCGTTCTCCAGCCCGAAAATGCGGCGGTCCATGACTGAACATTACGCCTGATGGCCCGAGCTGAAACCGGGTTCGACGGCACCGTTTCGATCATTTTCCGACCCTCGCACCGCTACGGCGGTACGGGGCGGAGCCACGAGCACCTTCCCGGTGGCCAGCAACACCAGCAGCGCCGCCACTCCACCGGCCCCCGCGACCGCGAAGCTCCACGCCGTCCCGCCCAGCTCGACGGCCGGACCGGCCACCGCGGTCCCCACGGCCGCGCCCACCCCGAAGGTCGTCACGAGCCACGAGAACGCCTCCGTCACCGTCCCCCGGGGCGCGTGCCGGTCGACCACGATGAACGAGCACGCGACGGCCGGCGCGAGGAACACCCCGGAGACGGCCGCCAGCACGGTCATCGCGACCGGTCCCGGCGTCAGCACCAGCGGCAGATAGCCCAGCGCGAGCAGCCCCACGATGACCCGCAGCCGCCGCTCCGGCGCCCCCGCCCACTGCCGCGCCCCGTACACCGCCCCGCCGATCAGGGCGCCGAGCCCGAGCGCCGCCATCAGCCAGCCGTACACCGACTCCCGGCCCAGGTCGTCGGCGTACGCCATCGCGGCCACGGTGATCGAGCCCAGCGCGAGGCCCACGAAGAAGAACGAGCCGAGCAGCGCCAGCAGCCCGGGCGAGCGCAGCGCGCCCAGCCAGTGCGCCTCGCGCGGGGCGGAGCGCCAGGCCCGCGAGGGCTCCGAGAGCACCACCGACAGCGCGCCGAGCACCCCGATCGCATTGATGACCAGCACCGCCGTGGCGGGCGACCAGAGGGCGACCAGGAGCGTCACGAGCAGCGGTCCCGCGGTGAACATGACCTCCTGCGCGACGGCGTCCATGGCATAGGCCCGGTGCACCCGCTCCTCGCCGCCCAGCACGCTCGGCCACAGCGCCCGCAGGCCGCCCTCCAGCGGGGGCGTGAAGAGACCGGCCACGGCCACCGCCGCGTAGGCGAGCGGCAGTGAGCCGGTCCCCGCGAGAGCGAGCACGGCCATGCCGAGCGCGGAGACCACGGCGGCGGGCAGCTGGACGCGCGGCTGCCCGTACAGGTCGACCGCCCGGCCGAGCAGCGGCTGCCCGACCGCCGTGGCCAGCCCGTACACCGCCGCGAGCGCGCCCGCGATGCTGTAGCTGCCGCCCTCGGCCCGGACGAACAGCACGATCGCGATGCTCGCCGTGCCGTTGGGCAGCCGTCCCACCAGGGTGCCGGTCAGCAGCCTGGCGGCGTGCCGCGCCCGGAGGATGTCCAGATATCCCGCGGCCATGTCCCGCCCCTCTCCCTCGGGTGCCTGTGCGGGCCTGCGAGGTTTTACGTATAACTTCCGGGTTCATACGTACCATGAGCCCGTCCGCAGGTCCACCTCACGGGCCTGAACCGAACGGCCCGGAGGCCCGCGTGACCAGCCCCGCACCGCCCGGCCCGCCCCGGCCCACCAGCCGTGACGTGGCCCGGGCCGCCGGCGTCTCCCAGGCCACGGTCTCGCTGGTGCTCGGCGAGAAATGGCGGGGCCGGGTCTCCGAGTCCACCGCGGGCCGGGTCCGCGACGCCGCCCGGGGCCTGGGCTACCGGCCCAATCTCGCCGCCCGCAATCTGCGCCTCGGCCGCACCCGGACGGCGCTCCTGGTCGTCCCGGCCCTCACCAACGAGTTCTTCGCCCGGGTGTACACCGGGGCCGCCGCGGTCGCCGCCGAGCACGGCTTCGGGGTCGTCCTCTACCCCTCCCCCGACGGCACGGGCCCGGCCCGCGACCCGTTCCCGTCGGCCCGGGCCGCGCTGGACGGGGTCATCGCCTCCTCCATGGCCGCCGACGCGCTCGACGCCCTGCACGGGGCTGACGTCCCCCTCGTGATGCTGGACAGCGACCCCTCGGCGCCCGGGCCCGCCGCCCGGGTCAACCTGGACATCGCCGACGGGATGCGCCAGATGGCCCGCCATCTGCTCGCCCTCGGCCACCGGCGCTTCCTCCACCTCGCCTCGGCCGTCGACACCTGGACCTTCGCCTGCCGGGCGGACGCCCTGCGCGAGGAGCTGCGCCGGACCCCCGGCACCGAGGTCCGTACGGTGACCTCCGCGCTCGACGTGCGGGCGGCGCGGGACGCGGCGGAACGCGCGCTCGGGGAGCCCGGGCCCCGACCCACCGCGATCGTCTGCGACGACGACATCCTGGCGGCGGGCGCGTGCAAGGCGGCCCGCCGGTTCGGGCTGCGGGTGCCGGACGAGGTGTCGGTCACCGGCTTCGACGACCTGGCCCTGGCCACGGCGGTGGAGCCGGAGCTGACCACGGTCCGGCTGCCCGCCGTGCAGGTCGGCGAGCGCGGGATGGCCGCCCTGCTCGCGGTCCTGGACGGACGGGCCGCCGAGCCGGGCAGCCTGCCGGTGCGGCTGGTGGTGCGGGGCTCCACCGCCCCGCCACCCGCATGACGGAGCCCCGGTCCGCGTGGAGCGGGCCGGGGCTCGGCGGGGCGGGGGCGTTACTCCACGTCGCCGCCGGAATCCGTCGTGTCGGTGCTCTTCGGGTCCGTGACGCTCTTCGGGTCCGTCGTGGCCGTCGGGCTGTCCGTGGACTCGCCGTCCTCCGCGTCGGACGGGGCGTCGGTCGGGGTCGACGCGGCGGCCTCCGCTTCGAGGAGCCGGGCCAGCTGCCGGCCGACGATCCGCTTGAACTTGCGCTGCTGCGGCCGCGTGCGGTCCAGGACCGCGACCTCCAGCCGGTCGGCGGGGATCTCCCGCTCGTTGCCGTTGGCCTCGCGGGACAGGGCCTGCACGGCCAGCTTCAGTGCCTCGGCGAGGGACATCCCGTCGCGGTGGCGCTGGTCCAGGAAGGTGCTGATCTGCTCCGCGTTGCCGCCGACCGCGACCGAGCCGTGCTCGTCCACGATCGAGCCGTCGTGCGGCAGCCGGTAGATCTGGTCGCCCTCGGGCTCGGCGCCCACCTCGGCGACCACGAGCTCCACCTCGTACGGCTTCTCGGCCGCACTGGAGAAAATGGTGCCGAGCGTCTGCGCGTAGACGTTCGCCAGTCCACGGGCCGTCACATCGTCGCGGTCATAGGTGTAACCGCGCAGATCGGCATAGCGGACTCCGCCGATGCGGAGGTTCTCGTACTCGTTGTACTTACCGGCGGCGGCGAAACCGATCCGGTCGTAGATCTCGCTGAACTTGTGCAGCGCACGGGACGGGTTCTCGCCGACGAACACAATTCCGTCGGCGTACTGCAGCACAACCAGGCTGCGACCGCGAGCGATGCCCTTCCGGGCGTATTCCGCCCGGTCGGCCATGGCCTGCTGAGGTGAGACATAGAACGGCGTCGACACCGGCTATCCGTCCCTTTCTGTCAGTGGCGGGAGCATCGAAGAAGCTGGATACGAACGCGTGCTCAGAGCAGCGCGGCGCGCGGGCCGTCGGGCTGTTCCAGGCGGCGTTCCAGAATCGAGCGGGCGATCTCGGAGGATTCCGCGTCGGTCAGCTTCCGGAAGCCCTCGTCCGTGATGACGGTGACGATCGGATAGATACGGCGGCCCACATCCGGGCCGCCCGTCGCCGAGTCGTCGTCCGCCGCGTCGTACAGCGCCTGCACGACCAGCGTCAGCGTCTCCTCCTCCGTCAGGTCGTCGCGGTAGAGCTTCTTCATCGAGCCCCGCGCGAAGATGGAACCGGAACCGGTCGACGCGTAGCCGACGTGCTCCTCGGAGCGCCCGCCGGTGACGTCGTAGCTGAAGATGCGGCCGCGCTCGCGGTCGATGTCGTAACCGGCGAAGAGCGGGACGACGGCGAGGCCCTGCATGGCCATCGCCAGGTTGCTCCGGATCATCGTGGAGAGCCGGTTGGCCTTGCCCTCCAGGGAGAGCTGGGCGCCCTCCACCTTCTCGAAGTGCTCCAGCTCCAGCTGGAAGAGCTTGACCATCTCCACGGCGAGACCCGCCGTACCGGCGATGCCCACCGCCGAGTACTCGTCGGCCGGGAAGACCTTCTCGATGTCGCGCTGCGCGATCATGTTGCCCATGGTCGCCCGCCGGTCACCGGCCAGGACGACGCCGCCGGGGAAGGCCGCGGCCACGATCGTGGTGCCGTGCGGCGCCTCGATGGCGCCCTTCATGGGCGGCATCTGGCGGTTGCCCGGCAGCATCCCCGGCGCCTGGTCGGAGAGGAAGTCCATGAAGGAGGACGATCCCGGCGTCAGGAAGGCAGCCGGCAGACGCCCGGTGCTACGAGTGTTGGCTTCCACGCGTTTCCCTCCAGGTATGCGATGGCCCTGCGCCGCATTGCAGTTGAAGCACATTACGCCCCGGACCCTACCCGCCCTGCGGCGGTGATCCACATAGAAGACGCGGGCAATCGGACGGGGAGCGCGGTCCGTGCCCGCGGTGTGGGGGCCGGGGGGGGCGCCCCCGCCCGCCCCCCCCCCCCGCGCCCCCCCGGGGGGGGGGGGTAGGGCCCCCCCCGGTTTGAGCATGGAAGGGCGATTGCGGGGGCATGGGCGCCC
>NZ_JBIWCN010000033.1:0-66282 GCF_044761525.1 Streptomyces sp. NPDC097595
GTGCGCGACCGGACGCCCGGACAGGACACGCTCGATGAGAATCCGCCTGCCGTGAACGGTCAGCCGGGCATTACGGTGGGGCACGAAGACCTCCGGTGTGGAGCCTAGACACCTCCACCACACCGGAGGTCTTCGCCATGATCAAGACCTGCCAGCGTTAACAACGCTCGTGATCAATACACCTAGGACATGTCGCCCCGGCACACCGTTCCCGGGGCCGGTGTGCGCCCCGTGCGGAGGTATCGGTCGACCGCCTTTACGACGCAGCGGTTCTGCGGGTACGTCCCGTGGCCCTCCTCCTCGGCCGTCAGGAGCACGCCCACACCGTCGCCCAGAGCGCGGGCCATGTGCTGGGAACCGGCGTACGGGGTTCTCGGGTCACCGGTGCCGCCGACCACCAGGATGGGATCCGCGCCCTCGGCGTTCACCTGCGGGGTGACCCGCTCGCCGTCGAACGGCCAGTCGTAGCAGAGGTAGACACCGCTGGACCAGGCCGCGCCGAACACCGGTGACGCGGCCTCGACGCGCCGCGAGTCCCTGTCCAGACGTTCGAGGTCGGGGCGCAGGCTGGAGTCCGCGCAGGTGATCGCGGTCAGGGCGGCGCGGCTGGTGTCCTGCGGCTCCGCCGCCCGGTCGGCGGTGCCGGTGTGTTCCGAGCCCTTGTCCAGCGGGCGGCCGTCGTTGTGGTCGATCAGCGCGGTGAGTGCCTTGGCCAGGGGCGGCCAGCCGTCGGTGCCGCGGGCGAGGTGGTCGTCGACGTCGGACGCGAGGGCGTCGGCGTCGATGGTCCTGCCGCCTCCGGCCGGGGCGGGCTTCTTCTCCAGGCGGTCGGCCAGGCGCGCCATGCGGCGGGCGGCCTCCTCGGGCCCGTCGCCGGTCGGGCAGTCGCGGATACGGGCCGCGCAGTGCACGGTGAACCGGTCGAACGCCGCCTGGACCGCCTTGACCTGCGCCACCTGCTCCTCGTCGAGGTCCACGGTCGGATCGACCGACGCTTCGAGGACGACCCGTCCGACGTGTGCCGGGTACAGGTGGGCGTAGGCCGCGCCGAGCGCCGTGCCGTACGAGACGCCGAAGTAGTGCATCCGCTTGTCGCCGAGGAGGTAGCGCATCAGGTCGAGGTCGCGCGCGGTGTGCGAGGTGCCGATGTACGGGAGGATCGCCCCGGAGTGCTTGGCGCAGGCCTCGCCCCCCTCGACTCCGGTGTCGTCCGCTGTCTTCCCGCAGCGCACGGGGATGGTCGCGCCCACGCCGCGCGGGTCGAAGGAGACCAGGTCGTAGCGGTCGAGCAGATGCCCGTACTGGCGGATGAACGCGGGCAGTCCGCTCACGCCGGACACGCCGGGTCCACCGAAGTTGAGGACGAGGGAGCCGATGCGCCGGCTGTTCGGCCCGGTGGCCCTGAGGCGTATCAGGGCGACGTCGATCGTCCGGCCGTCCGGCTTCCGGTAGTCCAGGGGGGCCTTCATGACGGCGCACTCGTAGCCCTCGCGCGCGGTCGGCGGCGAGGTGCAGCGGGACCAGCGGAGGTGCTGACCGGTGGTGAGCGCGGCGGGCAGACCGGCGGGCGGGTTGGTCGCGGTGAACTCCGTACGCGGCTCCGCGTGCCGGTGCCGGGCGTCGCGCTGGATCCAGGCGCCGACGGCCCCCATCACGGCGAGGAGGAGGACCACGATAATGCGCGCACCGACCGAGAAGCCCGGTCTGCGGCTCCGTATCGGATGTGCGTCGCTCATGGCAGACCCCGCGTTCCCGCCCCTGGACGCCCGCCCCGTGCCGCACGCCCGAACTGATGTCCGTCGAATGAGTGCAGCGTACAAGCCGTCCACCCGCTCACAGGCGGTGCACAGCCGTCGCGCGGCTGTGCCGTCTCTGCGACGAGTTTGTGTCATTCCTGGCCCAGGGTGAGTAGGGCGTCGCGGCGCGCCTCATTGACGCGCTGCCGTCGCCGTGTTGCCCGGAACACCCTCCGGCTGTCGTACAGCGCAGCCTCTACCGCGAGTTAGGTCAAAATGATACGTAAGGGACGCATCGTCGCCGCAGTTGCCCTCACCACCCTGAGTCTCGGGCTCACGGCCTGCAACGATGACGAGGACCCGGCAGCGATGCCGGAGTCGCCCTCGGCCTCCGCCCCGTCCTCGCCCGCCCCGAGCAGCGAGAGCCCGTCGGCGGACCCCAGCGACGACGCCGGCTCCAAGCCCAGTGATGACGTCGCCGCACCCGGCACGAAGTTCAAGGTCGGTGACCGCGCGGTCGTGCCGTTCAAGTACGGGACGTCAAAGGAGGGCACGGTCGCCATCACCGTCACGGCGATCGAGAAGGGCACCGAGGCCGACATGGCACCCTTCGGTGACAAGGCGAAGGGCATGACGCCGTACTACATCCGCATGAAGGTGGAGAACGTCGGCGGCACGGACCTCTCCTACTCGTCGCTGAGGCTGCGCGGCCAGCTGGCCGGCGGCGCGCCCACGGGCGTCATCCTGATCGGCGACCTCCCGGGCAAGTGCGACAGCGAGACGGCCCCCCGCGACTTCACCACGAAGGGCGCCTCCTACGAGACCTGCTCGCTCAGCGCCACGAAGACCGACCCCATCGCGGTCGCGTCGTTCGAGGAGGGTGACGCGTACAGCGACAGCCCGGTCGTCTGGACCAGCTGACCACCCGCTCCCACGACCGTGGGCCGGTCCGGCGAAGCACTTGCCGCGTTCGGGACACTCGTACGCATGGAACGGGAGGAAGCCGCGAACGACCGTGGGCCGATGGCCTGTTACCTCTACTCGCTCACCGGATACGCAGATGCCGGACTGTTCGATGAGGGGGAGGCCGGGCCCACCGGTCAGCGGCCGACCCTGCGGTAGCGGCTGAGGACGGCGGCCCCCACCTGCTCGGCGGCCAGGCATTCCAGGTCGGTGTGAGGCCCGTCCGAGGGGAACAGCCTCCGCCCGGTGCCCAGGACGGTGGGGAAGGCCAGCAGCCGGTACTCGTCCACCAGGTCCGCGGCCATCAGCCGGCGCACGACGCTCAGGCTCCCGGCGACCACCACGTCCCGCTGCTCGCGCTTGACGGCATCGACCAAGTCGCCGTCGAGGTTCCGCGAGTTCGTCCAGGCGGACATGTCGCCGGGGGCCAGGGAGCGGGAGACGACCAGCTTGGGCACGGCGTTCATCCGCGCGGCGAACGGGTCGTCGCGGCCCGGCCAGATCCGCGAGAACAGCTCCCACGTGGTGCGCCCGAGCAGGAGCACCCCCTCGTCCATGGTGCGGCCGAGCCGGAACTTGTCCCCGGCGACCGCCTCCGGGCCGTGCCGGAACGCCCAGCCGCCCAACGGGGTGGCCTGGGACCCGTCCGGGTCGGACACGACCCCGTCCAGCGTGATGAACTCGATGACGACGACGCTCACGATGAGGCTCCTCTCGGTTCGGTGTTCACCGGTATCTACCGGCGGCCCCGCCCCGACTCATCGCTCCCGGCGGAAATCCTTCGCGGAAATCTCGCGCGGCAGGCCGAAGGCGTCGAAGACGCGCGGATCGGCGAAGACCACGTTGTGCGCGACCAGGCCGTCGACGACGGTGAAGACCTGCAAGGTGTGCAGACGGTGCCCACCGCCGGGCCCCGGCGCGTACGCGGCGAGCGCGGGCTGCCCATTGGCGGTGAGCTCCCGCAGGGCCCAGCCGGTGCCGCGCATCGCGAACACCCGCTCCATGAAACGGCCGTAGTCCCCGCTGCCGAGGTACCACAACGGCACCGGCGGCATCTCCAGCACGGCGTCGTCGGCCAGCAGCCGCACCAGCGCGGGCACATCCGCCGCCTCGAACGCCCGCACGTACCGCTGGACGACCGCCCGCACCCCGGGATCGTCCGGCTCGGCGATCGCACCGGCATCGCGCACCTCGGCGAGCGCCGTACGGGCCCGCTGCAACGCGCTGTTGACCGCCGCGACCGTCGTCCCCAACTGCTCGGCGACCTCGGCGGCGGTGAACGCCAGCACCTCGCGCAACACCAGCACCGCCCGCTGCCGGGCCGGCAGCACCTGCACCGCCGCCACCCAGGCCAGTCGCAGATCGGCCCGCACCTCCACGTCGAACCGCGCGTCGGGAAACGGCTCCAGCCAGGGAACGTCCGATGCCGGTACGAGCGGAGCCCCGGGATCGTCGCTCGGCGCCCCGAGGCCGGACGGCAGCGGACGGCGCCCGCGCCCCTCCAGAGCGGTCAGGCACACGTTGGTCGCGATCCGGTACAGCCAGGTCCGCACCGACGCACGCGCCGGGTCGTACCGGTCCCGGGCCTTCCACGCGCGCAGCAACGTCTCCTGCACCAGGTCCTCGGCCTCGTGGAACGACCCCAGCATCCGGTAGCAGTACGCCGTCAACTCGCCCCGGAACGGCTCGAACTCCAAGCGGTGCACGCACATTCTCCTAGTTATGTTCACCTGATGGTCACATATATCGGTAGGCTCTGGGGCGCTCCATCCGCACCACCGAGGGGGAATCGCGCCATGCGCACCCGTATCCGTCATGCCCTGACCGCCGCCGCAACCACGGCTTCGGTCGTCTCGCTCGGCCTCGCCGCCGGCACCCCTGCCCAGGCTGCCGAGTACTCCTCCGTCCTGAAGATCAAGGGCGTCCAGTACGACGCACCGGGGCGCGACTCCAACAAGTGCTCGGGCGGCAACGCGGCGAGCGAGTACCTGACGATCAAGAACTACTCGCGGACCACGACGGTCAACCTCAAGGGCTACGTCGTCAAGGACGCCACCGGTAACAAGTTCACCTTCACCAAGTCCCACACGCTGCAGCCCGGCGACTACGTGAAGCTCCGGGGCAACCGGGGCACCGACTCCGACGCCAAGAACGTCGTCTACCGACAGAACTGCAACTTCATCTGGAACAACGACAAGGACACGATCTACCTCTACAAGCCCTCCGGCGCCCGCGCGGACGTCCACGCGTACACCAAGAAGGCCAACGACCGCGATGGCAACGGCTACATCACCTATCACGGGTAACGCCCCCGGCAACGCGGCCCCCGTGCCGCGCGGCCCTCGTCCGCGCGGCACGGGGGATCATCCACCACGAACGGTTTCGCACATGCTGATCCCCATCGAGGCCGTTGACGGCACCGCGCTGATCGAGGTGGTACGGCTGTCCGGCCTGCCCGGCAGCGAACAGCACCGATCCGTCCTCTCCTCCGGCCCGGACCCTTCTGTCACTCTTCCGTCGGGCAGGCCAGTAGCCGACCGGCCGAGGGGCAGCGCCCGCCACGAAACCGGCAGCCATAAGTTTTACGTAAGATCAAGTGAGTGAAGCCGAATCTCCGGGGCACAGGACGTCTCGGAGGTTGATAATCATGGTTCCTGTCATTCTTGTTCTTCTGCTCGCTCTGCTTCTCTTCGGTGCCGGATTCGCACTGAAGGCGCTGTGGTGGATCGCGGTCATCGTGCTGGTGGTCTGGGTCCTCGGATTCGTGATCCGGCCGACGGCCAACGGTAAGCGGGGCCGCTGGTACCGGTGGTGAATTCTTCGCTGCTCGGTTCTGCTCCGGCGGTGTAATAGGGAATTTCACTTCTACGAAAGGGGCTTGCCGTGCTCGGCATAGTCGCTGCGGTGTTGTTCTTCATTTCCTTCCTGATCAACGCTGCGGATATCAGCACCAACGATGTCTTCTCCTCGACCAACGTGATGCTGCTGGGGCTCACGGCCCTGGCCCTCCACGTGGCGGGGATAGGCAGTGGCTGGGCCGCCCGCCGCAGGCGGTGACGTGCCGCCTCGCGTCCCTGCCCACACGGAACGAGCCCTCGACTTCGCAGTCGAGGGCTCGTTTCGCGTCCGGCGGCTCCCCTACGACAGGGACAGCAGGCGGTCCAGGACCCCCGGGTCGGCCTTCACCCCGTCGTGCAGATGGGTCTCGGAGACCCAGGTGCGCAGGCCGCGTACCCGGGACGCCGTGGTCAGGGCGTGATCGTGGTCGACGTACATGTCCTGGCGGTACACCGCAGCGGCGACCGGCACCGTGTTGGCCGCGAGGCGGTCGAGGTCGTAGAGGGCGGGCCAGTCGGTGCGGTGGGCGAGCGCGTCCGCGGCCGCCTTCAGGGGGACGAGGGCCGGATCCTCGTCGAACATCCAGGGGTACATCATCTCGCCCGTGAAATGGAGCGGCCCGCCCGCGGAGGCGTCGAACTCGGGGAACTCCGCCCGGACCCGGTCGGCGGACCACGCTGTGGGACGGCCGCCCTGCGCGTAGATCGCCTCGTGCAGGACCGCGTACAGCGGACGCGGCGCGAGCGAGACGACGGAGTCGACGCCCCGCAGGAACGTGTCGGAGAGGACCGGCCCGCCCCGCCCGGGGACGAAGGCGCACTCCAGCAGGTAGTGCAGGGAGTCGAAGGCCGACGCCGTGCCGAACGTGATCCCGAGCGTCTGGAACCGCCGCACCGACAGGCGTTCGCCCGACGGCATACGGACATCGTGGTCCGCCAGGTGGGCCGCGACGCGCTCGGCCAGGGCACGGTCGAGCGGGTAGCGCTCGAAGTACCGGGCGTTGGCGGTGAGCGTACGCCGGTACGCCGCTCGGTACACGTCATCGGCGTGACCGGTCAGGGTGGGCAGGCCACCGGTGATCAGGGCCCGGTCCAGGCCCTCTGGGGCGAGGCCGAGATAGGTGAGCGTGGCGAAGCCGCCGAAGCTCTGGCCCAGGACCGTCCAGGGCCGGTCGCCCTGCAGCCGGCGGCGCAGCAGCTCCGCGTCGCGGACGATCGAATCGGCCCGGAAGTAAGTGAGGTACTGCGCGGCGTCGGCCCGGTCGGCCAGTGTGGTGCGGTCCGCCGGGGTGGAGCGGCCGGTGCCCCGCTGGTCGAGGAGGACGACGCGGAAGTCCTTCAGCGCGCGGCGCAGCCAGGCGCCCGCCGCGTTGGGGCGTTCCGCCCGCCCGCCCGGCCCGCCCTGGAGCCAGAGCAGCCGCGGCAGCTCACGGCCCGCCATGCCCTCGGCGACGACCTCCCGCGCGAAGACGGAGATACCGGGCCCGTCGGGGCGGGCATGGTCGAGCGGTACGTCGAGGGTGTGATCGGTGCAGACGAGGCCGCTGTGGCGGTACGTGATCTGGTCGTCGGTCAAGTCCGGCTCCTGGGGCGGGGTGTACGGGGGCGGGCGGGGGAGCGGCGGTCAGTAGCCGGCGACGCCCAGCTCGCGGCAGATCTCGACCAGCTCGGGGTGCACGTACACGCCGTCCTTCTCGATGCACTCGCCGTCGAGGAAGATCGACGGGCCGAGGACCGAGCCGTCGGTGTGGGCGGCGGACACCCACGGCTCGCCGCCGATCCACGCACCCTTGGTGCCGATGCCCAGCTCCACGCAGCCGAAGACGCGCTCGTCCTCGACGATGCGGCCGGTCGGCGCCGGGACACCCGGGTTGAAGCCCAGGGACCAGTGGGCGACGCGGAACATGTTCGGGTCGTCCCAGGACTCCATCCAGCGGCGGAAGATCTCCGCGTCCTGACCCTCGCCGTCGATCTTCGTGACGACGCCCTTCTCGACGGTGCAGCGGACCGGGGTGCGCAGCAGACCGAGCTGGTCCGGCGGCCACAGCGCACCGTCGAAGACGAGCACGCCGTCCTGGGTCTCCTCCAGCGGGTTCCAGGAGATCTGGCCGGAGAGCATGACGGTCTCGCCGGGGTTCTCGGCGGGCTTGCCCCGCAGGTTGATGGGGCGGTCGCCGTTGCGGCCGGTGATGTCGGTGCCGTTGGCCGAGGTGATGCGCACCTCGTCCGCCTGCTCCAGGAGGCGGACCAGCGCCTTGCCGAGCTTGATGACGCCCTCGAAGTCGGGGCGGCCGACCGTCGCGACGAGCATGTGCACGTCCATGGCGGTGAGGTTGGTGTAGCGGCAGCCGTTCGCCATCGCACGGCGGAACGCGTCGGAGTGCATCACGTACGAGACGGCGAACTCGATCCACACGTCGGCGTCGGCTATGGCGCCGGCGACGGGGCGCGGCGGCTCCATGGAGGAGCTGGGCATCGTCTCGTACCAGACGACGACGGGGTGCGCCCCGGCCGCCGCGACGGCCTGGGCGGTGGCGTCCACGACCCGGCGGTCGCTGCTGGTGTCGCCGGTGAGGACGACGTGCTCGCCGGGCTTGACGAGCATGACCTGCTCGACGAGCTTGCGAGCGGCGAGGGCGAGTTCGTAGCTCAGGTACTCGGACCGGGGTTCGAGCCGGCTGAACATCTCCATGGATCTTCTCCTTGCGGTGGTGCGGGTGTGCGGAGGTGGTAGAGGGGGAGCGGGGTCAGCTCGCCTTGATGATCTGGGCCGAGTCGCCCAGGGAGCTGCCCGCGATGAGGCCGGCGCCGACCAGGTTCAGTTCCTCGTCGGCGGCGGGGCCGCGCCATTTGCGGTAGCCGACGCGCACGGCGAGCGCGGCGAGGACCATCCAGCAGGCGTTCGGGGTGAGGATCAGCAGGCCGGTCGCGAGCATGACGCCCATCTGCCGCTTGGTGCCGCCGATCAGCTGGATGGCGGCGCCGGGGATGGCCCACAGCAGCAGGGTGCGCAGCACACCCGGTTCGCCCAGGCCGTTCTTGACGGTGTCGGCGTAGACCTTGGCGACCGGCGGGATCAGCCCCTGCTTGAAGTACGACTGCCACAGGACGGCCACCACGACGAGGGCCGCGGCGAAGCCGATGAGGGCCGCGCGGAACTGCTCGCGGCGCCCCTCCCGCTCGTACGGGTCCCAGGGCCGGTGCTCGCGGCGCAGCAGCCAGCCGGCCTTCAGGTCGTAGCCCATGTCGGCGAAGGCGGGGCCGGTGGCCGACACGTAACCGACCAGGAGCGCGAGCGGCACCGACGGGATGCCGATGAGCAGTCCCAGGACCAGGAAGATCAGGGTGACGGCGAACGACGGGAACCAGCCGGACTGCATCGCGGCGAGCCCGACGATCAGCTCGTGCACGAGCGCGGCGAACGCGGCGAACAGCACCCAGCCGAGCAGCCCCAGCGGACTCATGTCACCGATCAGCCCACCGAGGACGGCGAGCAGCACGGCTCCGGCGACGAACAGGGCGTAACCGCGTACGAGCGACCGGCGCAGCGCCTTCTCGTCAACGGTGTACGAGGTCGTCTCGTCGTATCCCGCGACGGTCGCCGCGGCAGTGGGCTGCTGCGCTGAGCGGCGGCGGACCAGGAGCACGACCGCCTGGCCGAGGGCGACGACGCCCGCGCCGACCATCACGCCGTGCGGTACGTACCCGGCGCCGAGGTCGGTGTGGAACAGATCGGGGCTGAACTCGCGCAGACCGAGCCCCACGCCGAACATGAGCAGCGCCCAGACGTTGCCGAGGAAGGCGACACCGGCGGCGGACAGCGGCAGGCTGAACAGGGTGCCGCCGAGCCCCACGAGCGTGCCCGCGCCGAGCACCAGGGCCCGCTTCCCGCCCTTGTCGCCGGCCTTGATCGTCTCGGCGGCGGCCTGTCCGGGCGGCCAGGCCGCGTCGGCGGGCAGCAGCCGGGAGCCGAAGGAGCGGTAGAGCACCCAGGTGTCGATGAGCAGGCCCACGAAGGACCCGGCCAGCATCGGCCACACCAGGTCCTTGCGCCCGAAGACGTACGGCACCGCGATCGAGGTGAGCAGCGCGTTGGCGGAGGCGAAGGTGGCGGCGGAGATGGCGCTCTGGGCGAGGTTCTGCCGGTGCACGGAGCGCATCGAGCGCAGTCCGGCGAGCGGGATGCGGCCGATGAGCATGGCGATCAGCGCGCCGACGACCGAGGTGTTGGCGGAGATCCCCAGCTTGGCGACGAGGTCCGCGCCGATGACGGCGCCGACGACGGACAGCACGGCGAGGACGACGAACACGACGGGTTCGCGCACGCGGGGGTGGCCGGCGCCGGAGGATGCGGCGGCGGGGCCGGAGTCGGAGGGCGGCGGCGCGGTGGCCGACGGCGAGGTGTGATGCGACACGGAACACCCCTTGGTGGGTGGGCCCTGCCCCGGGACGGGGAGGGACTTTTCGGGCAGGCTGCGGCGATCCGCGTACTCCGGAACGATGCATGTCGTACGGATGCGGGGCCCGCCGGACAGCGCCGCCGGGCCGGGCGGGTCAGGAGCCGAAGGCGGCCGTGGCCTCCTCGGCTCCGGCCAGAACGAGTTCGGTGATGCGGTCGACGGCCCGGGCGACGCGGTGCGCGGGCCCGATGACGGTCAGCGAGGCGGCGATGCTGCCGGCCTGGAACACGGGGGCGGCCACGGCTGCGACGGCCTCGTCGTACTCGCCGTGGCTGACGCTGTACCCCCGGGAGCGTACGTCCGCGTACCGGTCCAGGAGGATGTCGAGGCCGGTGACGGTGTGGTCGTTGAAACGCTGGAGCGGGGTGGCTCCGAACAGGCGGCGGATCTCCGCTTCGGAGTAGTGGGCGAAGATGGCGTGGCCGGACGCGCCTGCGTGGCCGGGCATCACGGCACCGACGATCGCGGTGTAGCGGACCGGTCCGGTGCCGTCGACCGCGGCGGCGCACCGGTATCCGGCGCCCTGCGGCACGTTCAGCACGACGCTCTCGCCGGTCTCCCGCAGCAGCCCGGCGAGGATCGGCCGGACCAGCGACGGCAGTACACCGCTGTGCTCCCCGGCGCGGGCCAGCCGGGACACGGCGGGGCCGAGCCGGTAGCGGCGGGTGGTGGTGTCGCAGGTCAGGAAGGAGCGGGAGGCGAGCGTGGTGAGGATGCGCTGGGCGACGGCCTTGTCCCAGCCGTGCCTGCGCGCCATCTCGCTCACCCCCCACTCGGGGCGCCGCTCGGTGAACGACAGCAGGGCGAGCAGGGCGCGGTCCGCTCCCTGAAGCACGCCCGGCTGCGGCGGGGCCAGGACGTCCGCGTCGTCGCGCCGGTCGGCCCCGTGGGCGGCGCCGCCGGCGGACGCGCCGTTCACCTCGTTCATGGCCTCGTCACTCTCCTCGCTGATCCGGTGCGCTGAGCGCAACGCCGTTGCGCTCAGCGGTGAGAACTATGTGATCAGCGAGGCGTGGTGTCAAGGGTGCTCTTCGGCACGGCGATGGTTTCGACGAGGCCGCCGGCCGACACCCGGGCCGCCGGCTACAGCCGCAGCAGCACCGCGCGGGTGCCCAGCACGGGCAGGTCGACGGTCGTGGTGCCCGCCTCGTCCGGCGTCAGGAGGTCGCCGGAAGCCCCGAGGTAATCCGCCGTGCGGGCCTCCGTGACGGGGAAGCCGGGGGTGATCCGGCAGGCGACCGGTTCCTCGGCGAAGGACTGGAGCCGGACGAGCACCTGGCCGGGGGCCGGGACGGTGAGCCCCACGACGCGCACGCGCCGGTCGCTGACGCTCAGCAATCCGTACGAGGCGTCCGGAGCCGGACTCTCCTCGCCCAGAGCGCGGACGGCGAGCAGCGGGCGGCTGCCCACGGCCGCGGTGTGCATGCCCAGCACGGGCCCGCTGGTGTGCGGGGCCTGTCCGAAGGACACGCTGTAGCGGAACACATGGTCGAACGCCTGCTCGGAGGGGAAGTTGGTGTCCCAGATGTTGTTGTGCACCCAGGAGAAGAGCGTGCCGGGCTCGTCCTGGGCCAGCGACTGCGGATACGGCACGTACGGGACGGCGATCCCGCCCACCTGGACGAGCGGCGCGTCCTGCGTGGCGACGGCCGCGACCACCTCGTCCTCCGCGAAGCTCACCCAGCGCCGCACCGCGCGCATGTGCTGGGCGGACCCGGGCACGACCGGCAGCCCGGTACCCGTCATGCCGCCCGTCGCCTCCATCCGGACGGCAGGC
The DNA here is from genome assembly GCF_044761525.1 of Streptomyces sp. NPDC097595. Classification (NCBI taxonomy): domain Bacteria; kingdom Bacillati; phylum Actinomycetota; class Actinomycetes; order Kitasatosporales; family Streptomycetaceae; genus Streptomyces; species Streptomyces sp. NPDC097595. The sequence goes on from NZ_JBIWCN010000033.1 coordinate 11,774, forward strand.
CGGCGCATCGCGAAGGGGAACGCGAAGAACGCGCTCTCCTTGGTCAGCGTCGCCGGCTTCACGATCCGGTTCTCCAGATCGATCCGGGCCTGCCCGCGCGGCAGATGGACGCGCACCCGCAGCCGCTCGGTGCCGGCCGGGGCGCACTCGTAGACCAGCGTCTCACCCGTCGCATCGCGGAAACGGTCCACCAGCGCGGCCGGGGGCGCGGCGGTGCGGGAGGCGAGGAGGTGCATCGACCCGTTCGCCGTGGTCTTGCTCGACTGATGGTTGAAGCCCCCGGCCGTGGCGTACTCGTCGTACACATAGGCGTTGAGACCCACCGTGGCGTCCTGGCGCACCAGCTCCCGGCCGGTGCGCTTGTCGACCACCGAGCCGATCCACGCCGACCGCAGGTCCACCCGCACCCGCAGGAACTCGTTCTCCAGGACCGGCGGCTCCTCGGCACGGCTTTCGGGGACGGCCGGCGGCTCCTGGCCCGGGACGACATCCACCCGTACCGCGCCATGCGCCGGCACCTCCGTGAGCCGGAACAGCAGGAAGCGGCCCGCGGCCCGGTGCAGCTCGTTGGACTGCGCCTCCTCGGTGTGCTCCAGCACCGAGCCGTCGCGGGCGTCGAGCACCCGGACCGGGTCCTCCAGGGCGACCGTGCTCTCGGGAAGGAACAGCCGGACCGTCTCCGACCGCGGCCAGCTGCACGTATTGGTCACATAGAAACCGGCGAGCGTCCCCTCGCGCGGGGAGAGCCTGCCGCCGAGCGCCGCACCCGCGCCGTCCAGGAGCGTCTTCGCGTCGTCGTGGGCGCGCAGCGCCTGGGCGTACTTCCAGTGCCACTGGCGCTCACCGGAGGCGTGCCCGTGGTCGCCGTGCGTCCAGGGATCGCCACCGCCCCAGGTGTGCTCGTTGAACAGGGAGGCAGCCCGGTAGACGTCGGGCGCCGAAGCCGTGGTGCCCGAACCCGCCGCGCCGAGGATCTCCGCGTGCCCGGCGACCGTCTGGGCGTCGGCCAGCGCCGCCTGACCGTCACGGGTGGCGGCCAGCGGGACCGCACCGGCACCGACCCCGTCGACCCACCAGTCGCTCCAGTCGCCCTCGAAGGTCTCCAGACGGTCCCCGTAACGGGCTTCCGCGTCGAGGAAGAAGTCCTCGTTGCGTGAGGTTCGCAGGGCGGGGAAGGCCCATTCCTCGTTCCACCTGCGCACGGTGTCCGCGATGACACGCCGCGGCGGGCCGTTGTCCGCGAACTTGCCCAGGACCCGCAGGTGCAGGACGTCCCACGGGTACGGATCGCCCTTGAACTCCTCGTCCAGAACCGGGAATCCGGGGATCCCGCGCCCCTCGTGCGGGTACTGCCGGGTGGCCAGCGCCGACAGATAGTGCGGCAGCAGGTCGTCGACCCGGTCGTAGGACTCGTCGAAGCCCAGGATCGAGCCCTCCATGTACGCCAGCCCGTGCGGGGTGTCGGTGCGCCACACCAGCACACTGCGTCCGCCCGGCGCGCGCCACCGGAACAGCCGGGGCAGAGCCCCGCCGCCGGTGTGGTGCGGCACGGCCCGGCCCGCCCAGTTGTGGGCGACCGAGAGGTAGCGGATGCCGCTGTCGGCGAGCACGTCGGGCAGGCCCACCACCTGACCGGGGACATCCGTCTGCATGGCCGTGGTGACGTCGATGCCGTGCCGGGCGCGCAATTCGCGCACCGGGCGCAGCAACTCGTGCAGTTCGTCCGTCGAGCACGTTTCCGTGTGCAGGTTGAAGGGCATCGCCGTCAGCTCGATACGCCCCTGACGCACCCGCTCCAGGAACTGCGCGACCTGCTCCGGCGGCCGGTTCGCCGACCAGTTCTCGAAGCTGAAGAACCCCTCGACGGCCCAGCGGAACTTCGACGCGTCGGGCCGGTCGTCCGTCGTACGGCACAGTTCGAGCAGGGAGTCGAGGTACTTGCGGCCCTCGGCGAGCACGGTGCCCTGGGGGTCGGTGTAGCCGATGTCGAGATGGGCGTGCTGCACCAGGTGCAGCGTCCAGTGCCGCTGCGGGGTCAGCAGCACCTCGACGTGTTCGCCGGGAGCCAGGTCGGGCAGCTCGACGAGTACCGGCAGCGGAGCGTCCACCTCCGGGACCAGCAGCCGGGTCTCGCCGGCCGGCCCGGGTATCAGCTCGCTGCGGACGGAGGCGCCGGACAGAGTGGTGACCGCGACCCGGGCGAGGGGGCGGCCGGCCTGGATGCGCACGGACTGCAGCAGCCCGCCGTCACCGTCGTGGCGCAGCAGCGGTTCGCAGGAGAGCCGGACGGGGTGTCCGCCGAGGACACCGGTGGCGCTCACACCGCGGTCGCGCAGGATGTCGCGGGCGATGTCGGAGTCCCACCAGGAGGGGCGGGACAGATCGGGGCGGGGCATGGAGAGGGTTCTCCGCTCTGGCATGGTGCCGGTTCGGTGCGAGGATGCGGGGTCAGGAGGTTTCGGTGGCGAGACCCGCGAAGATCTGGACCATCGCGGACTGTTCGAGGGTCTCGGCGGAGGCGGTCGGCTCGTAGTCGCCGCCGCCCGAGGGCTGGAAGCGGAAGAGGCCGTTGGCGGGATCGCGGTTCTCCTTCCAGACCCGCTCCGCGTAGGCGCTCTCGGTCTGCCGGTAGGCCGGGTCGTGGCGGACCCCGTCCAGCATCCGGAGGTTGTCGAAGTAGATCGCGTTGAAGATCGCCGGCTGGTCGTGCAGCCGCTCGCCCTCCTTCCAGTACGCGAGCGACCCCTCGGCGTCCTGTACGGCGCGGCGGAGATACGTGCGGTCCCCCGTGGCCTTGTAGAGCGTGGTGGCGGTGCCGATCATGGCCCCGGAGTTGTACGTCCACAGGGTGGAGTTGACGGAGCCGTCGTCGCCGAGGCTGTTGCGGTAAAGACCGGGGGACTGGCGCAGGCACGACCAGTTCCACTCGTACCACCGCTGCGCGCTCGTCAGGTAGCCGCCCTCGTGCGTCTCCTGGTGGAGCCGGGCGGCCAGCTCCGCGGCCAGGCCCGTGACGTTGGCAGCGCGCATGTCGTTGGCCGGGGAGTCGACCCAGTGCATCCCGCCGGGGCACGCCTTGGCCGGGTCGTCGTCCCAGCCCCGGCTGACGATGTCGAAGGCGAGCTCGGCCCGGTGCAGATAGACGGCGTCCCCGGTGGCCTCGTACTGGTCCAGCAGGGACAGCCCGACGACGGAGTTGTCGTCGTAGAAGACGTCACCGCCCTGCCCGAGCGGTGCCGGGAGGTACGAGTCGTAGCCGGGCCTGCCGTCACGCGGCTCGAAGTACAGCTCCAGGGTCGAGAAGCGTTCCGCCGCGTCCGCCGTGTAGCGCCGGCCCGACCCCGGAAGGGCGGCCATGTCGACCGTCGCGGCCGCCGCCTCCCGCATCGGCCACAGATAGGAATGGGCGTTGTCGGCGTCGCGGTGCGGTGTCGCCTCCTGGTAAAGGCCGTGGTCGTCCGCGCCCTGGTACAGGTGATGCTGGAGCGCGTCGTACGTCTGCACGGCCCGGGCCTTCCAGGGGCCCGTCGCCGGATGGCCTGCCGCGAGGGCGGGAGAGGGGGAGAGGGCTGCGCAGAGCAGGGGCGCTGCGGCCAGGGCGAGGGCGGTGCGGGCGGAGAGTTTCACCGGGATGCCTTTCGGGAAGCGGCTCGGGGCGTCGGTGCGGGTGTCTGATATCGGGGGGTGCGGCGGGACTCAGCCGAGCTTGAGGCTGCTGACGAAGAACCGCTGCGCCGCGAAGAAGAGGACGACGGTCGGCAGCGAGACCAGCAGGGCTCCGCCCAGGACGACCGGGGGCCCCACGTTGGAGTAGTTGCCCTGGAGTTCGGCGAGCGCGGCCATCACCGGGCGGATGTTGCGGCTCGTGGACAGGGTGATGCCGAAGAGCAGGTCGTTCCAGACGGCGACGAACTGGAAGACGAACGCGGCGATCATCGCGGACCGGGACAGCGGTACGTGGATCTGCCAGAACACCCGCCACCAGGAGGCGCCGTCGAGGCGCGCCGCCTCGATCACCTCCGGGGGCAGCGTCTGGGCGAAGTTGCGCATGATGAAGTACGCGAACGGGATCGCCACCGCCGCGTAGATGAGGAACAGCCCGAACTGCGCGTCGTACAAGCCGGTGTTGGCGTACGCGAGGAAGAGCGGTCGCAGGAAGACCTGGAGGGGCAGCAGCGTGCCCGAGTAGATCAGCCAGAACCACAGGGCCTTGCGCCTGACCGGCATGATCACCGTGGCGAACGCAGCGGTCGTGGCCACCACGATGGCCGCGGCCGAGCTGGTCACCGCGTACAGCAGGCTGTTGCCCATCGCGGGACCGAGCCTGGCCCGGGACCATGCCTCGGACATGTTGTCGAACAGACCGAACCCGCCGTGCGGCAGCCAGTGCGGCGCGCCGCCGTATTCGGCGGCCGGCACCAGTGCGTTGACCAGCAGCAGCCAGGTCGGTACGGCCCAGAGGAGCGAGACGAGCACCAGAACCGTGTTGCGGACGGCGGTGCCGGCGGAGACGCGGCGAAGGGACATGCTCAGGCGCCTTTCGGAGTGAGCTGGCGCCGCAGATACAGCCAGGAGGCCAGCAGCACGATGACGGTGAGGACGACGGCGACCGCCGCTCCGGCGCCGGGGCGCAGCGCGAGGAAGGTCTCCTGGTACATCGAGACGGCGAGCGTCTCGGAGCTGCGGCCCGGGCCGCCCTGGGTGAGGACCCAGATCAGGTCGAACGACTTCAGCCCGTTCACCAGACTGCTGCCGACGACGATCACGGACACGGTCCGCAGCTGCGGCAGGACCACGTACCAGAACTTGCGCAGCCCGTCGGCGCCGTCGAGCGACGCGGCCTCCAGGGTCTCCGGAGGGATGGTCTGCAGACCGACCAGGAAGAGGATCACGGCCACTCCGGTGGCCTGCCAGGTGTTGGCGACGATCATGACGAGGGTGTTCCCCGGCCACTCCAGCAGCCAGCCCTGGGCGAAGGACCCCAGCCCCAGCGCGTCGAGCGCCTGGTTGGCCGCCCCGTCCGTGGTCAGGAGGAAGTTCCAGACGACGGCCACGGCCGAGCCGGATATCGCGTACGGCAGGACCACCAGCAGCCGGGCGATCCGGGACCACCCGGAGCCGTTCGTCATCACCGCGATGCCGAGCCCCAGGACCAGCGGCAGGGCCACCGTGCCGACCACCCACATCAGGGTGTTCTCCACGGACTTCGCGAGGACCGGATCGCTGAAGAACAGCCCGTAGTTGGTGAACCAGGTGAAGCCGGAGACCCGGCCGTCGCTGAAGAAGCCGCGGTACAGCGTCACGATGAACGGCGCGAGCAGCAGGCCGCCGACGAGCAGGACGGCCGGGGCGAGGAATCCGGCCGAGGCGAACCGGTCCCTGAGCCCCCGCGAGGGCTTGCGGGCCGGGGGAGCGGGCGGGGCCGCGGGGCCGGTGGAGGTGCGACGCGTGTCGAGGGCGGATGTCATGACTCGTCCTTGTTCCACGCGGCCCACTCCTTGGTGGCACGGCTCGCCATACTGCGCAGCGTCGCCTCGGGCGACATGGCATGCGTCATGAAGGCTCCCAGGTCATCGGTGTTCCCCTGCATGAGATTGGGCGGTCCGGACTGGCCGTAGCGGGGCAGCTCGGTCCAGTGCTCGTCCAGCGCCCGCTTCCTGAGCCGGGCGAGCACCGGGTTGGACGTGACCGCCTTCGGGTTGGCCGAGCCGTCCTGGAGGAAGTCGGTCCACACCCGCTGGACCGAGGGGTGCAGCCAGTGGCCCGCGTTGGCCATCGCGGCGTCGTGCGAGACGGCCTTCTCCGGGACGGCGAGCACGCCCGCCTCGGTGATCACGGACCGCTTGGTGGAGGCGTCGACGGGAGGCAGGACGAAGGCGTCGAAGTCCTCACCCGGCTTCATGCCCGCCGCCGCCAGTCCCTGCGACTGCCAGGAACCGTGCAGGAACATGCCGACCTTGCCCGTCTTCAGCGCGGCCGGACCGTTGTTCTGGTCGAAGTCGGCCGGGGTCATCCAGCCCTTCTTCATGAAGTCCTGCCAGATCTGCATGGCCTTGTGCGCCTGCGGATCGGTGTACCGGGCCCGGCCTGCGATGAGATCCGCGTAGAAGACCGGGTCGACCTTGCTGATCAGCTCCTCGAACCACTCGTAGGCGGGCCAGTTTCCGCTCTGCGTGGCGACGAAGGGGACGACACCGGACTTCTTGAGCACCTCCGCGGTGTGCAGCAGCTCGTCCCAGGTCTCCGGCGCGCGCAGGCCGTGCTTGTCGAAGACGTGCGTGTTGTAGAAGAGCACGTAGTACGACTGGTAGAGGGGCATGCCGTACACCGCGCCCCGGTAGGACATCGAGTCGCGCAGGGACTTGGTCACCCAGCCCTTGCGCTCGTACGCGTCCCACAGCTGCGTCAGATCACTGAGGCTGCCCGTGCGGGCGAGCTGTTTGAGGTTGTAGCCCGCCTGCCACTTGATCAGGTCGGTCGCCTTGGTCGTCTGCAGCGAGATCTGCGTGACCTGGGTGTACGCGGTCGGGTTCGGGTTCGACAGCGGCCGCAGCGCGTAGCCGGTGAGCTTCTTCAGCTCGCGTCCGGCGGCCACGTAACCGTCGTCCCAGGTCGCGTTGTCGTTGGCCAGGGACGTCGTCCCCGGCTTCGCGGCGGTGCTGTCGCCCCGTGCGCAGCCGCCGGCCAGCGCGGCGGCCGCGCCGGCCCCGAGGCCGGCCAGCACGGTGCGCCGGCGGAGCGGGTGAGACGACCGCTCTGTCGTCTCGCCGGTGGATCTCATGGGCTCACTTCCCTCTGGACCCCGGCGGGGAATGCCTGGGCTCCGGTATGCGGTGGGGAGACCACCGAAGGCGCGTACGGCGTGCGTCGTCGCCATCCGGGTTGCGAGGATGTTAACGACACCATGTGGCCGAAACAAGGGGTTCTCTCGGGGAACCCAGAAAAAGACCTGTCAGAGCAGGTTTTGGTGGGTCGATTCGATGGCCACCTTGTTCGGCCAGGGGTGTTATCGATACCATGCGGATGCTCGCCGGTCCCTTACTCAGGAGCTTCTGTGCACCAGCCCCGTCCCTATGAACGCAACCCCCGGTACGCCGTCACCGGCGGCACCGTCGTCACCGGCTGGGCCGCCGCGGTCGCGGACGTGCCCACGACGCCGGTCGTCCTGGCCCTGGACGGCCCCGCCGCACTCGACTGGGAAGCGACGGCCGGTGCCCTCGCCGCAGCCCTGCGCGCACGAGGCATGGAGGTCACGCTGTGCGATGTGCGCGCCCTGTGGTCGGCCGACGCGGTCCAGCGGCTCTGCGTGCCCGACGCGGACGCCGACCCGTTCTTCCTGCCGCTCGCCGGGTTCTCCATGGACGACCTGTTCGAGACACCTCCCGTCCAGCCGCGTCCGGCCGACGGCGTCCTGCTCGTCTTCGGCCCCGGCGCCGCGCTCAGCGAGCCCGACCTGCTGTGGTGGGCCGACCTGCCCAAGCGGTACGCGGAAGAGGCCGTCACCCGCGCCGAACTGCCCCTCGGCGCCAACCTGGGCCGCCCCGGCACCCCCGGTGAGCTGCGCAGCCTCTTCTACACCGACTGGCCCGTCGGCGACCGCCACCGCGACCGCCTGGCCCCCCGCATCGACCGCTGGATCGACCTCCAGGGCGCACACGCCCCGGCCTCGCTGGACGGCGCGGCGGTACGGGCCACCCTCGCCGCCCTGGCCTCGGGCCCCGTCCGCAGCCGGCCCTTCTTCAACTCCACCCCGTGGGGCGGTCAGTGGGCCGCCCGGGAGCTCGGCTTCGAACCCCGCCACGGCAACACGGCCCTCGGCTACGAGCTGATCGCCCCCGAAGCCGGAGTCCTCGTCGGCCAGGACGAGACGGCCCAGGTGGAACTGCCCTTCCAGCTGCTGTGCGAACTCCACCCCGAGACGTTCCTCGGCCCGGACGTCCACCGCCGCTTCGGCACCTCCTTCCCGATCCGCTTCGACTACCTCGACACCGTGGGCGGCGGCAACCTCTCCCTGCACCTGCACCCCCGGGAGCAGTACATGCGGGAGACCTTCGGGTGGCCCTACACCCAGCACGAGACCTACTACGTCACCGCGTGCGACCCCGGTGCCCAGGTCTACCTCGGTCTGCGGGACAGTACGGACGTGACAGTCATGCGCGAGGAGGTCGAGGCGGCCGCGGCCGAGGGAACCCCGCTGCGCGTCGAGGACCACGTGATGACGCACCAGTCCGAGAGCGGGCAGCTCTACATGATCCCGGCCGGCACCCCGCACGCCTCCGGCGAGGGCAACCTGGTCCTGGAGATCAGCGCCACCCCCTACCTCTACTCCCTGCGCTTCTACGACTGGCTGCGCAAGGGCGTCTCCGGAGCGCCGAGGCCCCTCTCCTCCGCCCACGCCTTCGCCAACCTCGACACCGCGCGCCGGGGCGACGACGTCCTCAAGGAGCTCGTGCAGGAGCCGAGGACCCTGCGCGAGGGCCGGGCCTGGCGCGAGGAGGTCATCGGGGCACTGCCCGAGATGTTCTACGCGGTGCACCGCTTCGTGATCGAGGGCCCCGGGCCCGCCGAGGACGACACCGCGGGCCGCTTCCACATCCTCAACGTCTCCTCGGGCGGGGGTGTCGTCGTGGAGACCGACCGGGGGGACCGGCACCACCTGGCCTTCGCCGAGACCCTCACCATCCCGGCCGGCGTGGGCGGTTACCGGCTGCACCCCGTCGGAAGCGAACCGGTGCACGTGGTGAAGTCCCTGGTGGCCCCGGCATGAGCCACGTCCCCGTACTGGAGATCGGCGGCACCCACGTGACGGCCGCCGTCATCGACACCACGTCCGCGCTGCCGGCGCCCCTGACCGTGGTCCGGGAGCCGGTCCCCGCCGACGCACCCGCCGGGGAGCTCCTCGACGCCATCGCCGCCGTAGGTTCCCGGGCCGAGGTCCCGGCGGGCGCCCACTGGGGCGTCGCGATACCCGGCCCCTTCGACTACGAAACCGGGGTCGGCCGCTTCCGCGGCATCGGCAAGTTCGAGTCTCTGCACGGCGTCGACGTCGGAGCGGAACTGCTCCTCCGGCTCCCCGGAGCCCCCCGCCGCATCAGCTTCGTCAACGACGCGGACGCCTTCGCCCTGGGCGAGTACCGGGCGGGCGCGGCGGCAGGGCGGCGCCGGGTCCTGTGCGTCACCCTCGGAACGGGCGTCGGCTCCTCGTTCCTGGACGATGGGCGGCCCGTGACCGAAGGACCCGACGTACCGCCCGGCGGCCGCGCCCACCGGCTCACCGTCGACGGGCTTCCCCTGGAGGAGGTGGTCTCGCGCCGGGCCATCCGCAGGTTCCACGCCACCGCCGCGGCCCTGCCCGGAGACGGCCCCCTGCCCGACGTGCACGAGATCGCCGGCGCGGCCCGGGCCGGCGACGGGCCCGCCCTGCACACGATCAGGCACTGCTTCGGCGCCCTGGGGCGGGCCCTCGCGCCCTGGTGCGAGCGGTTCCGGCCGGACCTGATGGTCGTCGGCGGATCGATGGCCGGCTCCTGGGACCTGCTCGGGCCCGCGGTGCGCGACGGCATCGCAGCATGCGCACCGGGGGCCGCGCCCCCGGCCGTCACGGCGCGGCACCCGGCCGACGCGCCCCTCATCGGCGCCGCGCACTGGACCCTGCGCGGGGCCGCCGTCGCTCCCCGGGCACGGACCTAGAATGACCGCGTCACCGACCCACGGGCCAGTCCACCGATCCGCAGGAGAACCGCACATGGCACAGCACCGCGCGGGCGACAACGGCGCCCCCACGATGCGCGACGTGGCCGCGAGCGCCGGTGTCAGTGCCATGACCGTCTCCCGCGTGCTCAAGGACGACGCCCGGGTCAGCGGCACCACCCGGGAACGTGTACTGGCCGCCGTCGAGGCGCTGGGCTACCGGCGCAACGAGACGGCACGCAGCCTGCGCCTGGGCGGCAGCGGGATGATCGGCCTCGTCGTCACCAACCTCGCCAACCCGTTCTACTCCCGCCTCGCCCTGGGCGTGCAGGAGGTGGCCTCCGAACACGGCCTGCGGGTCCTGCTCAGCAACACCGCCGAGCAGGTCGACAAGGAGCGCGGTCTCGTCGAGGACCTGACCGCCCGTCAGGTCGACGGCATGATCGTCGTCCCGGCCGGCAGCAGCCACCGGCACCTCGCTCCCGGGGCGCTGCGCGGAATGCCGATCGTCCTGGCCTCCAGGCCGCCGGCCGGAATGGACGCCGACTGCGTCCTGGTCGACGACTTCGGCGGTGCCGAGCAGGCCGTCGGGCAGCTGATCGCGGACGGCCACCGCCGCATCGGCTTCCTCGGCAACCCGCCCGCCCTGTACACCGGAGCGGAGCGGTTCCGCGGCTACTGGGCAGCCCACGAAGCGGCCGGGATCGAACCCGCCGAGTCCCACGTACGGCGCGGCCTCACCGACGTACCCACCGCCGAGGCCGCCGCACGCGCGCTCCTCGGCGCCGACGACGCGCCGACCGCCCTCTTCTGCACCAACAACCGGCTGACGCAGGGCGCCATCCGCGCCGTGCACGGCCTCGGCCGCCCGGTCGCGCTCGCCGGCTTCGACGACTTCGACCTGGCCGACGTCCTCGGCCTGCCCCTGACGATCGTGTCGTACGACGCGGACGAGATCGGCCGACGAGCCGGACAGATGCTCATCGACCGCATCAACGGCGCGTCCGCCGAGCCGATCCCGGCCCGCAGGACCGTCGTACCCACCCGCGTCATCCGCTACGGGACACGCTGACCCGGACTTCCTCGCCATCTCCACGGCACCGGTCTGCCCTCCTGCCCCGCCCTCCCCCTACCGGAGCACCCATGCACCACGACCGAACCGTCACCGAACGACGGCTGGCCCGCGTCCTCGACCTGCGCCTGAGGCCCGCCGTATACCGCGAGAGCCTTCCTCTCGACATCGCCGTCCGGCCGGTCACGGGCGAACCCGTGCCCGTGTCCGAAGGAATCGGCGCGCGTTACGAACCCGTGCGCACGGGTGCCCTGTGGGGGCCCGCCTGGTCCACCACCTGGTTCCGGATCAGCGGTTCCGTTCCCGCCGCATGGGCCGGGCGGCAGGTCGAAGCGGTCCTCGACCTCGGCTTCGGCGCCACCCAGCCGGGCTTCTCCGCCGAGGGCCTCGTGTACCGTCCCGACGGCAGCCCGGTCAAGGCACTCAACCCCCGCAACGCGTGGCTGCCGATCACCGAACGCGCCGAGGGCGGAGAGGAGTTCGTCTACTACATCGAAGCGGCGGCCAACCCGGTCATCTTCGACTCGGGAAGCGGCGAAGACCCCTTCGTCCCCACCCGGGCCGGCGGAGCTCCCCCGTGGCTGGGCGGCGAGACCGCACCGGACACACCGCTCTACCGCCTGAACCGGATGGACCTCGCCGTCTTCGACCCCACGGTCTGGGAACTCGTACAGGACCTGGACGTCCTCTCCGGGCTGATGCACCAGCTGCCCGAGGACTCCACCCGGCGCTGGCAGTTGACGCACGCCGTGGACCGCGCGCTGGACGCGATCGATCTCCAGGACATCGGGGGAACGGCCGCACGCGCGCGCGAGGTGCTCGCCCCGTCACTCGCGTCCCCCGCGCACGCCGGAGCGCACCGCGTCTCCGCCGTGGGCCACGCGCACATCGACACCGCCTGGCTCTGGCCCGTACGGGAGACCGTCCGCAAGGCGGCCAGGACCGTCTCCAACGTCACCGCCCTGATGGACGACCACCCCGGGTTCCGCTTCGTCATGTCCCAGGCCCAGCAGCTCGCCTGGCTCAAGGAGCAGCGGCCCGAGGTGTTCGCCCGCGTCGTGGAGAAGGTGAGCACCGGGCAGTTCATACCCACGGGCAGCCTCTGGATCGAACCCGACACCAACCTCTCCGGTGGCGAGTCACTGGTACGCCAGTTCGTCCACGGCAAGCGCTTCTACCTGGAGGAATTCGGGGTCGAGACCGAGGACATGTGGCTGCCCGACACCTTCGGGTACAACGCCGCCCTGCCCCAGATCATGAAGCTGGCCGGCATCAAGTGGTTCCTCACCCAGAAGATCTCCTGGAACGCGACGAACCCCTTCCCGCACCACACCTTCTGGTGGGAGGGCATCGACGGCACCCGTATCTTCAGCCACTTCCCGCCCGTCGACTCCTACAACGGGGACCTCTCGGGCGCCGACATCGGACACACCGAGCGCAACTTCAGGGACAAGGGCGCCGCCAACCGCTCACTCGTCCCCTTCGGGTACGGGGACGGCGGTGGTGGCCCCACCCGCGAGATGCTGGCCCGGGCCCACAGGCTGGAGAACCTGGAGGGCTCGGCCCGCGTCGAGATGGAGAGCCCCGAGGAGTTCTTCACCAAGGCACAGGCGGAGTACCCGGACGCACCCGTGTGGTCGGGCGAGCTGTACCTGGAACTGCACCGCGGCACACTCACCAGCCAACTCGCCACCAAGCAGGGCAACCGGCGCAGCGAACACCTGCTCAAGGAAGCCGAGTTGTGGTCCGCGACAGCGGCACTGCGCACCGGCCTGCCCTACCCGTACGAACTGCTCGACCGGGTGTGGAAGACGGTCCTGCTCCACCAGTTCCACGACATCCTGCCCGGCACCTCGATCGCCTGGGTGCACCGGGAGGCCGAGACCGTGTACGCCGAGACCGCCCGGGAGCTCGGCGAGGTCATCGACTCCGCGCAACGCGCCCTCGCGGCATCCGGCGCGGAGGGTACGGCCCGCGAAACCGTGTTCAACGCCGCACCGCACACCCGCGACGGCATCCCCGCGCTCGGTGCGTCCCCGCGGGCGCGGGCCGCCCGGCCGGTCGAACCCCACCCCGCCCAGGGCGGCGGATTCGTGCTGGACAACGGCCTCGTACGGATCACGGTGGACACCCGCGGCCTGATCACCTCCGCATACGACCTGACCGCCGGACGCGAGGCGCTCGCTCCCGGCACGGTCGGAAACCTCCTCCAACTGCACCAGGACTTCCCGAACCAGTGGGACGCCTGGGACGTCGACGCCTTCTACCGCAACACCGTGCGGGACCTGACCGACGCGGACGAGGTCGTCGCCGTCCCCGGAGGCATCCGAGTGGTACGAGGCTTCAACGCCTCCCGCATCACCCAGGTACTGCGCCTGGAGGAGAACAGCCGCCGGCTGGACGTCGAGACCGACGTCGACTGGCGGGAGTGCGAGAAGATCCTCAAGGCGGCCTTCCCGCTCGACATCAGGGCGGCGGAGTCCAGCGCGGAGATCCCCTTCGGGCACGTCCGGCGTCCCACGCACACCAACACCTCCTGGGACAGCGCCCGCTTCGAGGTCTGCGCCCACCGCTATCTGCACGTCGAGGAACCCGGCTGGGGTGCGGCCCTCGTGAACGACTCCAGCTACGGCCACGACGTCACGAGGGACATCCGCCCCGACGGCGGAACCACCACGACCGTACGCCTCTCCCTCCTGCGCGCCCCGCTCTTCCCGGACCCCGACTGCGACCGCGGCGAACACCGCCTGCGCTACGGACTGGTCATCGGCGCCGGTCTGCGGGACGCGGTCCGCGAGGGCTACCGCTTCAACGTCCCCGAGCGCGTGGTGTCCGGGGGAGCGCCCGTCGAACCGCTCGTCCGGGCATCCGGTGGTGATGTCGTCATCGAGGCGGTCAAGCTCGCCGACGACCGCTCGGGCCGTGTCATCGTCCGCCTCTACGAAGCCGCGGGCGGCCGCGCGCGGACGACGCTCAGGACCGGATTTCCCCTCGTCGGCGCGCGGATCACGGATCTGCTGGAACGGGAACTGACGGATGAGCCCGCGCCGGCCGTCGACGGCCAGGACATCCACCTGACCTTGCGCCCGTTCCAGATCCTGACCCTCTGTCTGACCCCGGGCGTCTGACGGCTGGGGACGGTGCCGCACGAGATCGTTAGGATCCCGCCATGGAAATCGAACCCGGGATCGAAGCCCTCATCGAGGAACTGGACACCGGCGACTCGGCACGCATGGCCGAGGCGGTGGAGGGGCTGGCGGCCCACGGAGAGCACGCACTGCCGGGGTTGCTGGGCGGGGTGGGTGCCGACTACGCGGCCCCGCGTCTCAAGGCATACGGAGAGGTGCTGGGCCGCATCGGGCCGCCGGCCTTCGACGCCGTTCTCGCCGCGTCGAGGACGGAGGAGCTGAACAGCTGGTTCACACCCCGGCTGTTCCGCGTCTTCGACGAGCGCTGCGCCGGGCGGTACGCGGCGCTGGCGCTCGAACCCGACGTCCACCTGTCCCGCTACGGCTTCGAAGGGCTGCTCAAGCTGCGCACCGACTCCGAGGCCGGAGTGCGGGCGCTGGTGGCCCTGGCCGCCCGAGGCGGCGACTTCTACGGTGCGCCCGGGGAGTACATCCGCCTCATGTGGGATTCGTTCGCGCCGCGCCTGCGGGAGCTGTGCCGGGACCCGGCTTCCTCCCGGCCGGTACGGCGGGGCGCGCTCGGCCTCCTGATCGAGGGCGGCGGCCTGGACGCGCTCGACGCACGCGACCGCGTGCTGGTGGAACGGCTGCTCCGGGTGACGCTCCCGGGCAGCGTCCGCGCGGTGCCCGACACCCAGCTCAGCGCCTGGTGGCTGGCCGTGCCCGGGGAGACGTACGAGGGCGTCTTCGAAGCGCTGGGCCTGCACGATCCGCGCCCGGTGCCGGTGCAGACGGGTGTGACTGCCGCGATGTGCGAGGAGATACGGAGCCCGAGCCCGAAGGACCCGTCCCGCGGCATCAGCCGGGCCTTCGTGACACCGGAACTGGACGGCTGGCGCCTGGTGTTCGGCCAGTTCCGCCAGCTCGTCGGCTACGACGACTGGAACGACATGGTCGCGACGGTGGAGCGGGTCAGCGCCGCGTGCGGCCGGGCCCAACTCTTCTACGTGGACGACGCCGGCGGCGCGGACATCTGGTTCGCCGCCGAGGACGGCCGGATGGTCCGGCAGTACGCGGCCGAGGGCGGCTGGGACGACGACGAGGACGACGACGAGGACCCCGACGACATCACGGGCGGCGTCCGCGACGCGTGCGGAGACCTGTCGGTCGACCTGGACCTGGTGGGTGTCCTCGACACGGTCGTACGCGGCCACGGCTGGCTGGCGGTCACCGCACCGGACATGGGACACGGGCAGTTCCCGGGCCTGCTGCCGGTCTGACCCCCCGCTGAGCGGCAACGGGGGAGACGCTGCCGCTCAGCGACGACGGCAAGACGGTGGTCGCCTGCTTCCGCCGAGCCGCTCAGGCACGGCGGGAGCAGGCCGGCCGTCAGTACAGCCCGGTGTAACTGCTCCAGCCACTCGTGCCGATGGTCGCCGGGCCGGACAGGGTTCCCGTGCCGGTGCCGCTGAAGCGGTACAGCTTGCCGCTGCTGTCGCGGGCCACGATGTCGGCGCGGCCGTCACCCGTGAGGTCACCCGCGCCCACGACCGTGGTGTAGGCGGAACCCCAGTCCGACGCGACCTTCGTGCGCGCGGTGACGGCACCGGCGGCCTTGCCGTAATAGCGCCAGAGCGCACCGGACTTGTCGACCGCGAGCAGGTCACCCCTGCCGTCGCCGTTCAGGTCGCCGGCTCCGACGATCTTCGTGTAGAGCCGCCAGTCCGTCCCGATTCGGACCCGGGTGGTGAGCTTGTGCGTCGAGGTCCCCGCGTAGAAGTACATGTCGCCGGTGGTCGTCTGGCGTGCCACCAGGTCACTGATCCCGTCACCGTCGACATCGCCCGGTGAGGTGATGACGTCGTACTGCGCCCAGCCGGAGCCGATGAGTGTGGACGGGGACGACGCCGACACGATGCCGTCGCAGCCGGGCCGGTAGGCGCGCAGTTCGTTCCCCTGCCGTACGAGCACGTCGTTGCAGCGGTCACCGTTCGTGTCGCCGAAGGGGACGAGGAGCGTGCCCCCGGGGAACCGGTCGCCCACCGCCTCCTGCCTGGCCCGCAGCCCACCGGTCCCGTTGCCCTGGTACGAGTACACGAGGCCGGAGGAGTTCAGGGCCAGCAGCTCTCCGATACCGTCGTCGCCGACGAGGTCCCGCCACACCGGCTGGGCGTCGATCAGGGCCACCGTGCCGGTGACATTCAGAGAGCCGCCCTGCCCGTCCGCCGGAGTGACGGAGAGGGACCAGCCGTAACGCCCGTTCGGCAAAAACGCGTCACCGGCGCGGGACGGGTCGTTCCCGTGCCACCCCACGTCCAGCGCGCCGCGCGCGGCGCCGCCCCGTACGGTGTCGACGGTCTCGCCCGTGATCCTGCTGCGCACGGTCAGGGTCCAGCCGGCGGACGGCTTGGAGAGGAGGAGGCTCGTGAGCGCCCCCGGGGCGGCGTCGAGCGTTGTCGCATGGACGCTGCCGGCGTTCTCGGCGGGCCCCAGCAGACGCAGGGGCTGCGCGGGCACCCCCGAGGGGACGAGGTGGATCCGCTCCTGCGCATCCACGTACGCGGCATTGCCGCCGGCCTCGTCCACGGTCCAGCGGACATCGCGCTGCGAGACGCCGGTGTCGGGCAGTGTGCCGATGACCCGGCCGACCGCTTCGCCGTCCGTGACGGTGGTGAGGGTCAGCTGTCCGGTCGCTCGGTCGTGCGTGACCACGAAGCCGTCGCCGAGCCGTGCCTCTCCCGAGGGCACCGGCACCGACTTCTTCGCGGTGCGGTCGTAGACACCCGCGCCACCGTCGGGGCCGCAGTTCCAGTACAGCCAGCGTCCGGCGGACTGCAGCTCCTGCGGCACGCAGCCCGCGTCCGTGGTGAGGGTGGCCGTCGCCTTCTTCGTGGACAGGTTGAAGCCTGCCACGCTGCCCGGGGCGGTGCCGGCGCTCAGCAGCACGTCACCGTCGAGCGCGGCCGCGCCCTTGGGGCGGGTCACCGAGGTACCGGAGCCGCCCAGATGGTAGACGTAACTCTGCGTGCTGTCCGTGTAGATGACGTAGCCGCCGGACACGTCCGTGACGTGGCCACCGGCCGGCACCGGCCGGTCGTCGAGACCGCTCGGACCGGGGCCGAAGGCCCAGAGCCGGTCGTAGCCCGATGTTCCGTCGCGTTCCAGCCAGACGATCCGGCCGTCGGCCGTGCCCTGGATCGCCGAGCAGCCGGCATCCTGGACCGGACAGGAGGAGATGAGGACACCCGAACCGGTGAAGGAGGAGCGGTCGCCGAACTCGGGGGTGCCGGACGCGGCGACGGTGCGCAGGTAGTCGTCCCGCCGCCCACTGCTGGAGTCGGTCACGACAAGCCTGCCCTGCTCCAGGGACAGGCCCTGAACCTTCGCGACGGGCCTGATCAGCCGCTTGACCGTGACGACCGAGGGCGGGCCCTGGCCGGCGCCGGGAACCAGACGCTGGATGCCGTAGTCGCCCTCGGCGGTCGCACGGCCCACCACCAGCGCGTGACCCCCTGGCGCCGAGGAGAGACCGGAACTCGACGTGGAGATGACCGGGACGCTCGCCCCGCCGGCGATCGGCTTCGCCTGGATCGCCAGACCACAGCGGTAGACCACCCACTCACCGACCACGGCCAGGTCGTCGGCGGGGTTCACACCACCACAGCCCACGGTCAGTTCGGCCGGGTCGGCCGACAGGTCGTCGCGGGGAAGGACCAGCACCGTCGGGGTACTGGGGAAGAACAGGACGACGTGGTCCCCGGTCACCCGGGCCAGGTCGTTGTTGATGGGGACCGGCTGGGTCCAGCTCTCCACCTCGCCGGTCTCCCGGTCCACGGACACCATGCGATACGTGTCGTTCCACTGGCCGAAGAAGAACAGGCTGGTGGCGTCCGCGCCGCGTGTCGCGCCCAGCTTCATCCCGGCAGGCATCCCGGTGACCGTGACGTCACGTGTGGTGCCGTCGGGCCCCGGGGTGAGCAGGTGATTGACGCGGGTGGACGATCCGTCATCCGCGGTCGCGGCGGCGAACGAGACGACCGTAGTGCCGTACACGTTCAACATCTGCTGCCCGGAGGGAACGCGGACGGTCTGCGTGGTGTCCTCGGACGCGTCCCACAGATTGATCCGGCCGTCCTGGTAGACGTAGGCGAGGACATCGCTGCCCGTTCCCGTCTGCCTGACGGCCGTGGTGTCCGCGGGTGCTTCGGTCGACACTCCGTCCGCGTAGCGCGTCCAGACCAGGCCCTTGTGGCCCTCCAGCAGGTGAAAGACACCCTGCGCCCCGGCCCCGTCCGCCCCCGACTGCGTGTCGCTGTTGTAGAGCGACGCCGACTCGTACGTATTGCGCTGCGCGGCCGGTACGACGGTCTCCTGCGGGGTTTCCGCTGCCGCCGCCGAAGCCGACAGGGGACCCGCCCCCGTCGCGAGGCCCAACACGACCATCAATGCCGCACACGCTCCGGCCCATCGCGGGCGCACGACACCACATCGACTCATCCTGAAGACCCTCCCCAGGCCCATGAAGCGGTGCGCCGCCGACGAAGTCGACTTGGCCCCCCGGCCGATGCCGCACCCTCAGAAGCGCACACTCTATAGCCGCCCACCGAGGGCGGCATCGGCACCCCCATCACGGGCCCAGGGGCGCATCGCACCTGGTCAGAGGAAGGTGCGATGCCCAGGCCCCACGGGAAGCCCCCCGCCGCCGGCGCCACAACGGGGGGCGGCCCTCTCGGCCCGTGAGCGCGCACGCCGCCTCACGACCAGGACCTGAGACCCCGCGGGGAACCCGCGTTCACCTACGGAAGGACGATGTCGCGGCCGTCCCCGCCGTCGAGGGTGTCCTTCCCGGTGCCGCCGCAGACGAAGTCGTCGCCGCCCTCGCCGTGCACCACATCGTCGCCGGAGCCGCCGAGGAGGATGTCCCGGCCGTCCCCGCCCATGACGTGGTCGTCGCCGGGGCCCGCGTACACGATGTCGTCCCCCTCGTAGCCCTCGATCATGTCGTCGCCGGGGCCGCCCCACATCCGCTGGTTGTCGCTGTCGCCCATCAGGTGGTCCATGCCCTCGCCGCCGTAGAGGGTGGCGGGCCCCATGACCATGTCGTCCCCGGCATCACCCAGCACCGTGCGGGCGGTGTGGGCGTGCAGTACGTCGTCCCCCGGCCCGCCGCTGACGGTGTTCATTCCGGGATCGAAGGCGGCGATCGTGTCGTCGCCGTCGCCGAGGAACACGTCGATCCTGTCGGGCCGTGCGCTGTCGGCGGGCAGTTCGCAGACGACGACGGTGGGGTCCTCGGGGCTGGAGTACGCGCAGTGCTCGCCCGGTTCCAGCGGGACCGCGTCCCTGAATCCGATCCGGCGGATCCCGTCGCTCGTGTACATCGGATAGATGTTGAGGTCGTTGGTCTGCCCCGCGGCGGCGGTGAAGACGATCGACTGCTTCTCCCAGTCGGCCCCGACGCGTGCCTTCGCCCCGGTGACAGGGGCGGCGACGGAGCCGGCGGCGGCAGGGCCGACGGTGAGACCGGCGGATAACAGGGTCACTGCGAGGGCGCTGACGGCGGCTCGGTTGCGGTTCATGAGTCCTCATCTCAAGGGGCGGCGTCGGGGCGGGTGGTGAAGGCAGTCTCCCGTGCCCGCCCGAATCCGCAAGAGCGCGAACCGGCGCGCTGTCACAGGGCCCGGCTCGTGGTCGACTCGGTTTGTTTCATTGACATGTCCCGCGAAAGTCGTACCGTTGGGAGCGCTCCCACGACAGCTTTGCCACTGGAAGGAGTTCCCCCCACATGCGCAACAAGAGTCCGTTAACCGGGCGTTCGAGGTCGTACCTCCGTCGGCCCCTCCAGTCCCTCGTCATGCTGTTCGCCGTCGTCGTCGGCGCCTTGGCCTGGTCGGCCCCGGCCCAGGCCCACGGCACGATCGTCGACCCCGCGAGCCGCGCGTACAAGTGCTGGGAGACATGGGGCAGCAACCACATGGACCCGGCCATGCAGACGCAGGACCCCATGTGCTGGCAGGCGTGGCAGGCCAACAGCGACACCATGTGGAACTGGATGAGCGCGCTACGCGATGGTCTCGGCGGTCAGTTCGAGTCAAAGACCCCCGACGGGACGCTGTGCAGCAACAACCTGTCCCGGAACGCCAGCCTGGACAAGCCCGGGGCCTGGAAGACCACGACGGTCGGTGACAACTTCTCGGTGCATCTGCGCGACCAGGCGTCCCACGGTGCCGACTACTTCAAGGTCTACGTGAGCAAGCAGGGCTTCGACCCCGAGACCCAGACCCTGGGCTGGGGCAACCTCGACTTCATCACGCAGACCGGCCGCTATGCGCCGGCGCAGGACATCACGTTCCCCGTCCAGACCTCCGGCTACAGCGGACACCACGTCATGTTCGTGATCTGGCAGGCATCGCACCTCGACCAGGCGTACATGTGGTGCAGTGACGTGAACTTCGGCTGAGCCGAGGAGTGCCGCACCGGGCCCCGTCGGAGCAGGGACACCCTGCCCGACGGGGCTTCCCGCTCAGTACACCGTGTCCTGCTGATCCGGTACGACGCTGCCGTCGCCACGCCGCACGGGGGCGAGGGTGCCGTCCGGTTCGGTGTAGGCGGCGGTCGAGCAGGGGTAGGCCGCGGTCCTGCGGGGCAGCGGCTCGATGAACATGGGGTTCACGACCCAGCGCCCGTCGGCGTTGTCGTAGGCGCGGCACATCAGCTCGTTCTTGTTGCGGTTGAGCACCAGGTGCGCGCCCGTGGCATCGCCGACGAACGTCACATCGGTGTCGGCGTCACCGCCGCCGAGCGCGATCCGCCGGTGGGGAGCCTGCTGGTTCCAGGCGGCCCGGCCCTTGATCCCGAAGATCTCCTGGTTGATCCAGCAGCGCTTGCCGTCGATGTACGGGATGGCCTCGCCCTTGGTGACGCCCACGCCGCCGCAGCCCTCGTTGCTGGTCGTGATGCGGCCCTTGCGGTCGAGCACGGACCGGATGGCGACGGTGTGCGCACGGTCGATACCGATGCCGCGCGACCACACCTCGGTGACCGGCTCGGAACCCGCCGAGACGATCCAGACGTCGAATCCGGCCTTCTGGAGCGTCCGGACGAGGTCGCGTTGCTGTTCGTAGTACCGCACATAGGCGGGCAGGGTGTGGGTGCCGACGGTACGGGTCGCGCCGACCGGCGCGGCGAGGGCCTCCGCGCGCGCCGCCTCGGTGTACGCACGCAGCTCGGGGACGGTGTGTCCGGCGAACAGCTGCGGCACCCACGCGTACTGCGGCACGGTACGCCGGTGGTTCCACTTCCCGGCGAAGGCGGCCTCGCCGCTCATCGTGTGGCCGTCCTCACGGATCTGGAGGATCTCGTCGGCGCAGCGGGCGTTGGTGGAGGTGGGCAGGGGCGCCCCCACCTTCACCTCGGTTCCGCAGGCATCGGTGAGGGCCTTGCTCGCGGTGCCGGTCAGCCACGTGCTGGTGTCCTTCCAGCTGGCGGGCCGAAGGATCTTGTCGTGGCGCAGGGACCAGCTGATGGTGGCGTCGGTGACGTCGTTCTTGGTGATGGTGTTGTCCCAGTCGAACGCCGCGACCGGGCGCGGTCCACCTCTGCCGTGGCAGGTGCCGCGCTCGTCGATCATGCGCTGGAGCCGGGCCCGGTTGCTGCCGTACCAGGGAAGATCGTCGGAGAGCTGAGGGCAGCGGGCCGTCGTCGGCGTCACGGCCATGGGGCCGGCCGGTGCGGCCGACACGGGGCCGGCTGCGGCTGCGACCGCGAATGCGGCCGTCACGGCCGAGGTCCACGCGAGAACAAGTCGGGTACGCATGCGAGTGGACCGTACATCAATGTTTCGGCGATGTAGAGAGGGCACGCACGCGGCGCCGTCCGCGTCCCTGAGGGGACGCGGACGGCGCCGACGCGCGGGTGTCGGGTCAGCGCTTGGCGGCTCCCTTCGTGGGGCTGCCCGTGAAGGTGAACTGCGAGCCCGGCTCGACGAGCAGATCGCCGTCGCGCGAGTTCGAGATCGTCACGTTGGAGAGGGTCGCCTCACCGCGGGCCCCGCTCATCGCGAGGATGCCCGAGCCGTTGTTCGACTTGTCGATGCGTACGTCGGAGATCTTCGTCCCGGTGTACTGGCCGCCGCCCGTCTTGAACTGGATGCCGTCGTACGTCGAGTCGAGGATGTCGGTGTCGCGGATGGTGACGCCGGGGATGCTGGTCGCCTGCGCGAAGAGCGTGATGGCGCCGAACTCCTGGTCCTCGTTCCAGAACGCCCCGCCCGTGCGGTTCAGCGTGTTGCCCGCGATGAGCGTCTGGCCGCTGAAGGGGATCGGGTCGTGGTCGGTGGCGAGCATGATGCCCGGGTAGTTCATCGTGTCGGAGACGACGTTGTTCTCGATGGTGTTCCCGAAGCCGCCGTAGATCGCGATCCCGTTGGCCCGCCAGGGCAGTTGAATCGTGTTGTTGCGGAAGTGGTTGTTGGAGCCGACGTCGACCGAGGTGTCCTTGACGTACTTGCTCGACCAGACGGCGAGCGAGTCGTCGCCGGTGTTGCGGAAGGACGAGTTGTAGACGGTCGAGTTACGGGTGCCGTTGGTGAAGTTGATGCCGTCCGCGTACGTGTCGCGGATGCGCATCCCGCTGAACTCCAGGCCGTCGCCCGGCCCCCACAGCTCGGGGATGTTGGAGTAGTCGCGGCCGACCCAGACACCCACGTTGGCGTGCTCGATCCACACGTTGGAGATCTTGGTGTTCTTACCCAGGCGCCCGTTGATGCCGACGCCGCCCTCGGCGTTGCCGTCACCGCCGCGGATCCGTCCGGAGCCGAAGATGGCCAGGTCGGAGATCTGCGTGTTGTCGTCGATGTCGAAGCCGAAGTTGCCCTCGTGCGGGTGGTTGATGCCGCCGGCGTCCTGCGGCTGGGTGAGGGTGTAGAGCTGTGAGTACCACATGCCGGCGCCCACGATCTTCACGTTCTTGATGCCGACCTGGTTGTACTGACCGCGGTGCTGCGGGTCGGGGGTGAGGATCTTCTGCTCCTGGCGCCACTGCCCGGCGGGGATCCAGACGCAGGAGATCTGCCCGGCCTGGTCCGCCATGACGGCGCGCTGGAGAGCGTCGGTGTCGTCGATGCCGTCGTTGGGGACGGCACCGTACTCGGTGATCGAGGTGCACTCGGAGGGCTTCGTCTTCGCCGGGGCGACCTGCTCCAGGTCCACGAGGTCCACGATGTAGAAGGCCGCGGAGTCCCCGGCGTCACGCTGCAACCGGAACTTGGTGCCCACCGGGTAGGTCTGGGCGAGCAGCGCGCTCGACTCGTCGAAGAGGCGCCGCGCGTCCCCGCCCGGGGTGTTGGTCAGGCCCTCGGGGTCGTCGGTCGAGCCGTAGAGCCACGAGTGCTTCGAGGAGAGGTCGAGCTTGCGGACGAACTTCCCGTCCGCGTAGAGGCTGAGCGTCGCGGCCTGCCCGCCGCCCCCGGCGGCGTCCGGGATGGAGTTGCGCACCACGATCGAGTTGGTCGGGTTCGTGGAGGTGAACTCGACGTACTCACCGGTGTTGTCGAGCCGCACCGACTTGCGCCCGCTGGACTCGGTGGCGAAGTTGGTGTGGCCGAAGGTGCGCTTGGCGTCGCTGGTGAGGAGCTTGCCGGTGTACGTGCCGTTCTCGGCCTCGTACTCGGTGTACGGCACGGCGGCGCCCCGGCCCACGACGATCGAGCGGGCGAAGGTGTTGTTGTTCTCGTCGGTCTCGGCGACGGTGTTCGTCGCGTCGGCGCTCGCGCTGAGCGTCGCACCGCCGTTCGTCGCGGTCCAGGTGCCGGAGATCGGTACCTGCACGGAGGCGCCCGCCGCGACGGCGGGGGTGGTGCCGTTGAGCGTGGTCGTCCCGGCCGTCAGCCGGGTGACGGTACCCGCCGCGACGGCGCTCGTGCCGCGGTTCTTCACGGTGACGGTGAAGCTGACGCTCGCCCCGCTCGCCGGGCTCTCCGGGTTGGTGGCGATGCCGGTGACCTGGAGGTCGGGTCCGGGGCTCTGCGCGACGACGAGCGGCGTGGCGCCCGCCCGGCTGTTGTTGCTGTCGTCCTGCTCGACGACGGTGTTGTTCGGGTCAACGGCGGCGGAGACCGCGTACGAGCCCTGCGGGTGCTTGCCGGTGTCCACCGTGACGGTCGCCGAGGCGCCGGCGGCGAGCGCGCCGACGGCGGCGGTGCCCGCGACCGTACCGTCCAGGCTGACGGCGACGGTGGTGGCCGGGGAGGCGGCCGTGCCGGCGTTGCGGACGGTGGCCTTGACGCCCACCGCGTCCTTCTCGGACGGGGAGGCGGGCGTCCAGCTCAGGTCGGTGAGCGTGAGATCGGGGTTGGGCGCGGCGGTGCCGACGACCTCGATCTCGGCGATCTGACCGCCGGGCGCACCGGAGTTGGCGCTGAGCGCGAGCCGGAGGTCGGCGGCGCGGCCGGAGACCGGGATGGTCACGGTGTTCTTGTTCCCGGCCGGGCTGAAGTCGTAGTTCGCGCGTGCCTTGAGCGTGGTGAAGGCGGAGGCGTTCTGGCCGCGGCCGCTCACCTCGATCGCCTGCGTCCGGGCGCCCCATGCGGTGTCGGGGTTGAGCTTGACGACGACGGCGGACAGCTCCGCGTCGGCGCCGAGCTTCACGGTGAGCTGCCCCGGCAGTCCGGCGGACTCCCAGTACGTGTTCACGTCGCCGTCGTTGGCGTTGGCCGGGACGAAGGTGTGGACGTAGCCGTTGGCCTCGACGGGCTTGCCCTTGGCGAGGTTGGTGCCGGTGGGCGGAGTGCCCGGGTCACCGGGGTCGCCCGGGTCGCTTCCGCCGCCCGCACCGCGGACCTCCAGCTCGGAGAGCTGCGCGGCCTGCCAGCCGGTGTTGGCGGTGACCTGCACCCGCACGTACCGGACGTCGGCGGCGCTGAAGCCGATGGTCACGGCGCCGGCGGCGGCCGGGGTGAAGGTGCGCTCGGCGGAGCCGGAGAGGGTGCTCCAGGTGTCGCCGTCGGTGCTGCCCTGCACGCTGAGCGTCTCGTCGCGCGCCTCCCACGTCGTGGGGAGCTTGAGGGTCACCTCGTCGACGGACGTCTTGGCGCCGAGGTCGACACGGACCCACTGCGGGAAGGAGCCGGCGGGACCCTCCCAGTAGCTGGCCTGGTTCCCGTCGGTGACGTTGCCCGCGCCGTACTCGCCGTTGGCGCCGCCGGCGGTGGCCGGGCGGCCCAGGGCGAGGTTGGGCCCGGCGGCTTGGGACCCGGCGGCGTGCGCCGTGGCGGGGAGGAGCCCGAGGGGGATCAGACAGGCCGCGAGCAGCCCGGTGACCAGCCGTCGGACGGATGACTTCCGTCTCATGCTGTCCTCTGTTCGGAAGGAGTGGGGAGAGGGCCGAGGTGGGGTGAAGCCCCGCGTTCAGAAGAGGTGTTGATTGATTTTTGAGTGAACTAGTCAAGGTTTTGCGGTTGCTTGGAGATAGATTTCTGACAGGTTAAAGATTTGTCAACGGTTCTGACTGGGTTGTGACACTCAGTGGTCGGGTATGACGCACTACGCGGCAAACGGAACGGGGCTCAAGGCGTCACCCGGCTGCCGGGCACCCGGGTTCGCCGGTCCATGTGCCGTCTGCCGCAAGGGGGTTCGGGAGGGGCGTGAGTCCGAGAAGCCCCGTGGTCGCCTCGGTCGCCAGGCGTTGCCACTGGCGGGCGCGGCGGATCATGGTGTGGCCTCCGTACGGCATGCGAAGGCCGTACGCACGCGCTCCGGCGGCCTGCGCGCGGGTGAGGTAGGACCAGGTGTCCCCGGCCCGGGTGATGCGGTCGCTCTCGTCGTGGAAGGCGATCACCGTGCGACCTCCGAGATGGGAGGCGGACTCGCCCGGCGGGCACCAGGGGGCCAGCGCGATCACGCCCCTCACCTGCGGATCGGCGGCCGCACGGAGAGCCGCCCGGGCTCCCATGGAGTGGCCGACGAGCACCACGGGGACGGGGCCGGCGACCTCGTACAGCTCGCTCAGCGCGCGGCGGGTGTCCGCGACGGGATGGGCGTGGTGGCCGTTCCAGCCGCGGTGGCGGTAACGGACATGGCCCACGAGTACGTCCTCGTGGGCCACCGCTCGCCGGATGCTCGTGGCGAAGGGCTTCATGCGGAGCGCGGGGAGGTTGAGCGCCGCAGGGGGTTCCAGCGCGTCGGCGCGCCCGCCGTGGAGCAGAAGAACCGCGGCCCGGGCGCGCCGCACGGAGCGGCGACCGCCGACGAGCGCGAGAAATGCGATATCGGCGGTGCCGTTCGAGTGATCGGGGAGTGACATCATCCGGTCCCAACGCGTCAGAGGTGGTGCACCCGTGATTCGTTGCCGCGTGGGATTCGGATGGGTCGTGCTCGCCGCCGATGGCCGCCCGGCGTGCGGGCCCCCGTCGCGTTCCGCGGTCAGAGTGTGTGGAACTCCCGCCTCAGCTCGGTGAATCCGCGCTCCACGCGGCTGGGATGGACGCGGTTGGTGAGCAGGATCGCGTAGCGCCCGGCCGCAGGGTCGAGCCACAGGCTCGTGCCGGTGAATCCCGTGTGACCGTACGAACCCGGGCCGAAGGTGCCGCCCACCGGGGAGTCGGTCGAATCCTGCCCCTGCCAGGCCAGGGCGCGGCGCAGGTTGAGGTGGTCCGTGCGCGGAGTGGTCATCAGCGTGAGGGTGTCCGGCTCCAGCAGCGGGGGGCCGCCGCCCAGCAGGGCGAGCGCGAGGCGTTCCAGGTCCGCGAGCGTGGAGAAGAGGCCCGCGTGTCCGGCGACACCACCGAGTACCACCGCGTTCTCGTCGTGCACCTCGCCGACCACGGTCCGGCCGCGCCAGGGGCAGGCTTCCGTGGCCACCGCACGCCCCCGCTGGGCGGGCGCCGGCCGGAAGCAGGTGTCGGTGAGGCCGAGAGGTGCGCACACGAGCTCGCTCATCAGCTCGTCCAGGCCCCGGCCTGTGGCCTGTTCGGCGATGAGGCCGAGCAGGATGAACCCCTGGGACGAGTACGTGACCCGGGTGCCGGGCGCGGCGGTGCGCGGCAGCGTGCCCAGCGCGGTCAGCAGGGACTCACGGGTCGGGTGGTCGCGGTAGAGCGGTACCCCGCCCGGCAGCCCCGAGGTGTGGTCGAGGAGTTGGGCGATCGTACGGGGGGCGTGCGGGCTGTCCGCGTAGCGGGCCAGATGCTGTCCGACGGTGTC
This sequence comes from Streptomyces sp. NPDC097595, assembly GCF_044761525.1. NCBI lineage: Bacteria > Bacillati > Actinomycetota > Actinomycetes > Kitasatosporales > Streptomycetaceae > Streptomyces > Streptomyces sp. NPDC097595. The sequence goes on from NZ_JBIWCN010000033.1 coordinate 38,863, forward strand.
GTCGAGGCGGAGGTCGCCCCGGTCGACCAGTGCCATGACGACCAGGCCCGCCAGCGGTTTGGTCACGGACGCGAGGTCCCACAGGTCGTTGCCGTCCAGCAGGGGTCCCCCCTGTGCGCGGGTGCCCGTCCAGCCGTGGTCCCACGGGCCGTCCGCGCCGCCGAGCGACCAGGCGGCACCGGAGTAGAGGCCGCGCTCCCGCCCGTCCTCCAGCAGCCGGCGCCGGGCGGCCGCCCGGGCCTCGGGGGTCACCGCGCCGCTCGGGCCGGGAGCAGTCCCTCGCGCGCCGGCGGGCGTCGGGCCGTTCGGGCCGGAGGCGGTCCCTCGCGCCCCGGCGGGCGTCGCCGAGTTCCTGTCCGCGCTCACCGGGACTCCTCCGCCCCGCCGCTTCCAGCGGCCCCCGCACCGGGATCCGTATCGCGGTCGGGGCCCGGCACCAGTCCGAGCCGTGCGCCGGGCTGCGCGGCCAGGCCCGCCGAGACCGCGGCGGCGGCCGAGCGGACCATCGGCCCGTACAGCCGCGCCGCCGCCTCGTCGAGCGTGAAGGCGAGACCGCTCAGCACGAGGGCCCCCACCGCGCGGCCGCTCGCATCGCGCACCGGGGATGCGAGTGCGCGGCGGTCGAGCCAGGCGTCGGTGCCGTCGAAGGCGTAGCCGTCCCGGGCCGCCGCGGTCAGGATCGCGCGGGTCACCTCGTCGGCGGGTGCACCGTCGGGGCTTGCGGACAGCGGTTCGCGCTCCGCGTCCGGCAGGGCGGCCAGCAGGGCGAGGCCCGCCGCCCCCGAGGTCAGCGGTTCGCGGAAGCCGGGGCTGAGGCCGAGGCCGAAGTCCTGCGCCGGAGCGCGGACGTCCAGATGGATGACGGTGCGGTCGTCGCGGACCACGTACGAAGCGAACAGCCCTGTGCGCACGCGGAGTTCGTCCAGAACCGGCCCGACCCTGCGCAGCGCGGCGTCGTCGGCGAGCACACCCGCGGCCAGGCCGAGGAGCCGGGGTCCCGGCCGGTAGCTGCCCCCCGGGCCCGGCTCGGCGTAACCCGACGCGGCGAGCGCGCGGAGCAGTCGGTGCACGGTCGGCTTGGCCAGTCCCGTACTCCGGGCGAGGTCCGCGAGGCGGTGCGGGGCGCCCGCCCCGGCGAGGGCCGTCAGGACTTCCATCGCCTTGTCCACCGGGCCGGGCGCGGGCGGTGCGATATCCGCTCGGGAAGCGCCGACGGGCAGCGCGGCGGAGGTCTGCTTCTGCGAACGACTGTTGACCGGTTTCCCCATGTGGCCTACCTTACCCGAACTGCATTCCATTCACCGGAACGAGTGTGTTGTCCAATGGAACGAATACGTGAAGGGGGAGGCGGCCCGGGACTCGGGTTCTCCCGCCGTTCGGTGCTGCGCCTGAGTGGCCTCGCGGTGCCCGCTCTCGCCGCTCCCGCCCTGCTGACCGGGTGCGGAGCCCCGTCGGCGGCCTCGGCCGGCAACGTGCTGCGGGTCTCCCAGACCGGGGACCCGAAGACGATGGACCCGCACAAGCAGGGCGACATGACGTCGATGAACGCCCTGATCAACATGTTCGACACGCTGACCACGCGGGGCCGCGACAACTCCCTCCAGCCACGGATCGCCCTGTCCTGGAAGGCCGTTGAGCCCAAGGTGTGGCGGTTCGAGCTGCGCCGGGGCGTCACCTTCCACAACGGGGAGCCGTGCGACGCCGAGGCCGTCCGCTTCAGCATCGAGCGGCTGCTCGACCCCGCGACGAAGTCGCCCATCGTGGAACTGCGTTACGTCGAAGGCGTCAAGGTGGTCGACCCGTACACGGTCGATGTGCGCACCTCGGTGCACGACCCGATCCTTCCCGCGAAGCTGTCCCTGTTCGGCGGCGTCGTGGTACCCCCGCGCTACCTCGCGAAGGTCGGCGACGAGGGCTTCGCCGCACACCCGGTGGGCACCGGCCCGTTCACGTTCCGGCACTGGCAGCGCGACCACGAACTGCGCCTCGCCGCCTACGACCACCACTGGCAGGGCCGCCCGCACGTCGACGAACTCGTCTTCGTACCCGCCCCCAACTCCTCCTCCGCGCTGGCCGCGCTGCAGAGCGGGGGCGTCGACATCGTGGCGGGCATGACCCCCGACGCGGCGCAGCAACTGGCCGGCTACCCGGGCGTGGAGATCGGCCACCACACCGGCATCCGCACCTCGTACCTGTCGCTCGACACCCTCACCGAGGGACCGCTGCGTGACCGGCGCGTACGGCAGGCGCTCAACCACGCCATCGACGTGCCCCTGCTCATCAAGGCCGTGCTCGGCGGGAAGGCCACCGAGGTCCCGGCGATGATCCCGCGCGGCGCCTTCGGTTTCGACGAGTCCGTGAAGCCCTTCGAACGTTCGCTCGCCAAGGCCCGCGCGCTGCTGGCCGAGGCCGGGCACCCCGACGGCATCAGCACCTCGATCACCGCGTCCAACCTGGACGCGAACGTGGCCGAGGCCATCGCCGGCCTGCTGGCCCGCGCCGGTGTCCGGGCCAGGGTGAACCTGCTCGACCCGGGCACGTACTCCCAGCGCCTGACCTCCTCCAACCACGGCGCGCTCGGCCCCGTCTATCTCGCCGCGTCCACCGTCTGGACCATGGACGGCGAGAGCATGCTCCAGTCGAACGTGCGCAGCGACCGGCGGCAGAGCCGCTGGCACCACAAGCGCGCCGACCAGCTCGTGGACCGCGAGGAGCTGTCCGTCGATCCGGACGTGCGCCGCCGCGCCTTCTCCGAACTCCAGCAACTCATCAAGGACGAGGCGCCGTTCGTGCCCCTCTACCAGATCGACAACATCTACGTGCACAACACCCGGCCGAGCTGGACGCCCGGCGCCGCAGGGGTGCTGGACATGGCGAGCGCGAAGGTGGCCGTGTGATGAGCCAGACCCTGACCGCACCCGGCGTACAGGTCTCCGGACCCAGCCGCGCCTGGGCCGTCCTGCGGCCCGCCGCCTCCCGCCTCGGCACCGCACTCCTGGTCCTCCTGTGCACCGCCACCGTCGTGTTCTTCCTGGTACGCCTGTCCGGCGACCCGGTGAAGGTGATGCTGCCCCCCGACGCCACCGCCCAGCAGGAGGCCGTGCTGCGCCACAGCCTGGGCCTGGACCGGCCGCTGCTCACGCAGTACCTGGACTACCTGTGGGGCCTGCCGCGCTTCGACTTCGGCAACTCCCTCTTCTACAACCAGCCGGTCCGCGCGGTCCTGGCCGACCGCATCCCCGCGACGCTGCTGCTCGCGGCGGGCGCCCTCGTGGTGACGCTGGTGATCGCTCTGCCCGCCGGGACCATCGCGGCGATGCGACGCGGCAAGGCCACCGACCGCGGTGTCATCACGGCCGTCCTGATCGGCCAGTCGACCCCCGCCTTCTGGGTGGGCATCCTGCTCATCCTCGTGTTCGCCGTCGGTCTGCACGCGCTGCCCGCCTCCGGATACGGCACCTTCGCCCACCTCGTACTGCCGTCGGTCACCCTGGCCGTCTACTCCGTCGCCGTCGTCGCACGGCTGCTGCGCTCCTCACTGATCGACGTGCTCGGCTCCGACCACATCCGTACGGCACGCGCCCGCGGCCTGGGACCGGTACGCACCGTGCTCCGGCACGGACTGCGCAACGCGTCGCTGCCCGTGGTGACGGTCGTCGGGCTGGAGATCGGCAGCCTGCTCGGCGGCGCGATCCTCACCGAGCAGGTCTTCTCCTGGCCCGGCGTCGGCCAGCTGACCGTCCAAGCCATCGCCAACCGCGACTTCCCCCTGGTCCAGGGCACCGTGCTGCTGTTCGCCGCCACCTTCGTCGTGGTGAACCTGCTCGTGGACCTGTCCTACGGCCTCCTCGACCCGAGGGTGAGGAACTCCCGATGACCACCACCGCTCCCGCCCCCACGGCCCCTTCCACCGCCCCCGCTCCCGTCTCCGCCCAGCCCTCCGTGCTGCGCTCACTGCTCCGCAACCGGCTCGCCGCCGTCGCGCTCGTCTTCCTCCTACTGATCGTCGTGTGCGCGCTGTTCGCACCCCTGATCGCGCCCGCCGACCCGGCCGCCCAGAACCTCCTCGGCAGGCTCCAGCCACCCGCCTGGCAGTCCGGGGGTGACAGCGCCCATCTGCTCGGCACCGACCAGCTCGGCCGCGACCTGCTCTCCCGGATCGTCTACGGCACCCGGGTCTCCCTGCTCGTCGGCGCGGGCGCGGCCCTGCTCGCCGGTGTGATCGGCACCGTCGCCGGCCTCGCCTCCGGGTACCTCGGCGGCTGGACCGACCGGGTCGTCATGCGGTTCGCCGACGTCCAGCTCGCCTTCCCCGCGATCCTGCTGGCGCTCGCCGTCGTCGGATTCGTCGGCTCGGGCCTGGGCTACGTCATCCTCGTGATCGGCGTCACCGGCTGGGTGTCGTACGCCCGGGTGGTTCGCTCCGAAGTGCTGTCGCTGCGCACCCGCGACTTCGTCACCGAGGCCCGCGCGATCGGCGTCGGCGACCTGGCCATCATGCGGCGCCACCTGCTGCCCAACGTCATGGCACCCCTGGCCACCATCGGCACGCTGCACATCGCGTCCGCCATCGTCGCCGAGGCGTCGCTCAGCTACCTGGGCCTCGGCGTCCCCAAGGAGACGGTGACCTGGGGCGGCATGCTCGCCGACGGACAGCTCTACCTCGGCACCTCCTGGTGGATCGCCGTCTTCCCCGGCATCGCCCTGATGCTCACCTCGCTCTCCATCAACATCCTGGGCGACGCGCTGCGCGACGTCGCGGACCCGAAGGCGTACCGCCGATGACCGACTCCGAACAGACCCCGCCGGCCGCACCCGTCCTCGAATTCCGGGACCTCCGCGTCGACTTCGCGCTCGCCTCCGCCACCGTGCACGCCGTACGCGGGGTGAACCTCTCGGTCGCCGCCGGCGAGACGCTGGCCGTCGTCGGCGAGTCCGGCAGCGGCAAGTCGGCCACCGCCCTGTCCGCGATGCGCCTGAACCCGGAACCTCCGTGCGTGTACGCGGGCGGTCAGGTGCTGCTCGACGGCCGGGACGTACTCGCCCTGCGCGAGAAGGAACTGCGCAAGATCCGCGGCTCCCGGATATCCATGGTCTTCCAGGACCCGATGACCAGCCTCGACCCCCTGCAACGGGTGGGGGACCAGGTGTCCGAGGTGCTGCGGCTGCACGGCGACCACACCCGGGCCGAGGCCCGCCGGGCCGCGCTGACCGCGCTGGACGAGGTCGGCATCCCCGACCCGGAGCGGCGCTACGGCCAGTACCCGCACGAGCTGTCCGGCGGCCTGCGTCAACGCGTCATGATCGCCTCCGCTCTCGTGGCCCGCCCCCGCGTCCTCATCGCGGACGAGCCCACCACGGCGCTCGACGTGACGGTGCAGCGACAGATCCTGGAGCTGCTCGTACGGCTCCAGCGACGCCACGGCATGGCCGTCCTGCTCATCACCCACGACCTGGGCGTCGTCGCCGAGACGGCCGACCGCGTCGTCGTCATGCGGCACGGCGAGGTCGTCGAGACCGGAGACGTCGAACAGGTCTTCACGCGCCCCGCCGCCCCGTACACACGCGAGCTGCTGGCCGCCACCCCCCGACTGGAGCCCGTCGCATGACCACGACCCCGCTGCTGGAGATCGAAGGACTGCGCAAGGAGTTCCCCGGCCGGCCGCCGAGCGTCGCCGTCGACGACGTCTCCCTCACCGTCCGGGAAGGCGAGACCTACGCCCTGGTCGGCGAGTCCGGCTGCGGCAAGACGACGCTCACCCGGCTGCTGCTGCGGCTGCTCGAACCCACCGCGGGCAGCGTACGGTTCGACGGCACGGACCTCCTCGCCCTGAAGGGGGCGGCGCTGAGGCCACTGCGCCGGCAGATGCAGGTCGTGCTCCAGGACCCGTACTCCAGCATGAACCCGCGCCTGCGGATCGCCGACATCGTCGGGGAGCCCCTGGTCACCCACGAGGAGTGGGCCCGCGGGCGGCGCGGCCGGGCGAAGGTACGCGACCGGGCCGGGGAGCTCCTCGACGCCGTCGGTCTCGACGCGGGCATCCTCGACCGCTATCCGCACGAGTTCTCCGGCGGGCAGCGCCAGCGCATCTCCATCGCCCGGGCTCTGGCACTCGAACCCCGTCTGGTCGTGCTGGACGAGCCGACGAGCGCCCTCGACGTATCCGTCCAGGCCCGCGTACTCGACCTGCTCGCCGATCTCCAGGAACGCCTCGGCCTGACCTACTTCTTCATCTCGCACAACCTGGCCGTGGTGCGGCAGATCGCCGACCGGGTGGCCGTGATGCGACAGGGCCGCATCGTCGAGTCCGGCACCGCGGACCAGGTGTTCACCTCGCCCGAGGACGCGTACACCCGGCGCCTCCTGGACGCCGTACCCGTCCCCGAAGCCGGCCGCCGGATCCTGGGAGGCGTCGGCGCGTGAGGTCCGTACTAGCCCCCCGACAGGACCAGCCCCGCCGCCCCCAGCAGCGTGCCCGTGTCCGCGGCCTCGCCCAGGACCACGGTGGGCAGCTCGCCGCCGCCGAGCGCGTCGGCGCGCAGCCGCGACTCGACCAGGGCCCGGAACGACTCGCCGCCGTCCACGGCCTCGCCGTGCAGCACGAACAGGCCGCACGCGAACAGCTGCTGGACGGTGGCGAGGCCCAGCACCAGGTTCTCCGCGTACCGGTCGACAAGACGGGCGGCGGCCGGCGCGTCGGACGCCACCAGGGCCGCCAGGGTGGCCTCGCCCTGCGAGAAGCCGTGCTCTGCGGCGCGCTCACGCAGCCACCGGGTCGTCGCCACGGTCTTCCAGCAGCCGCGCCGTCCGCAGGTGCAGAACTCACCGCTCGCGGTGACCGTCATGTGGGCGCCGCTGCGACCGCCGGGCGGGGCGAGCACCTCCCCTTCGTAGAGGATGCCGACGCCGAGTACATCGCCGGTCGCGACGGAGGCGAACGAGCGCCGGCCGCGTCCCGCACCGAACCAGCGGTCACCGAGCACCTGCACACGCGCCCGGTGCTCGACCCGCACCGGTGCGCCCGACAGGTCCGCGAGCCGGTCGGCCACCGGGTGGCCGCGCAGCGCCGGGGCGTCGTTCACCTCGATGATCCGGCCCGCCACCGGGTCCACCACACCGGCCGCCGCCACGCCCACCCCGAGCAGGGACTGCCCGTCGAAGACCGCGGCGGCCTCGCGCAGCGCCGCGTCCACGAGGGACGGGTCCGAGCCGGCCGGGTCGAAGCGGGCCTCCGTCCGCGCCCGCACGGCTCCGGCACGGGTGAGCAGCGCGGCACGCACCAGACCGGGCAGCACCTCGACGGCGCCCAGCACACCGCCGTCCCGACCGGCCGGCTCGTCCGGCCGCAGGTCGGGAACCAACCGCAAAGGAATACGTTCATGCGCCATGCACCGACTCTGTCATGCCCCCGGACCGGGGAGACAGCGGCATGACCCACCGCAATCTCACCGAGACCACCTGGCGCGAGACACGGGCCGCGGCGCCCGAGGCGATCGCCGTCCTGCCCATCGGCTCGCAGGAGCAGCACGCCGAGCACCTGCCGATGGGCACCGACACGATGCTCGCCGACGCCGTGGTCTCCCGCGCCCTGGCCCTGCTCGACGAGCGCGCCGCCACCGGGGAGGCCGTGCCCGCCCTCGTACGCCTGCCGACCCTGCCGTACGGACACAGCCCGCACCACCTGTTCGCGGCGGCGCTCACCCTGTCGGCGCCGGTGCTCGGCATGGTGCTCGACGAGCTCCTCGACTCGCTGGCCGCCTGCGGCTACCGCCGGGTCCTCGTCGTCAACGGTCACGGGGGCAACGACGAGATCATGCGGCTGGCGGTCAAGCGGTTCGCGCTGCGCGCCGACGTGACGGCGGCCGCGTGCTCGTACTGGACGCTCACCGACACCGGTGAGCCCGCCGACGCGGCGGAACCGGACGGCCTGGTGCCCGGACACGCCGGCTGGTTCGAGACGTCGCTGATGCTGGCCGCGCAGCCGGAGCTGGTACGGGACGAGCGGGCCGGGCACGCGCCGGTCGAGCCCCCGCCCCTCTTCGACAAGCCGCCCTACCCCGGACTCACCGTGGAGCGGCACGGCGAGTGGGAGCGGGTCGGCGGCGCCACCGACGACGCGGCCGGTGCCGACGCCGAGCACGGCGAGCGCCTGCTCGACCGGCGCGCCCGCGGCCTGGCCCGGGCCGTGCTCGCCTTCGACGCCGCGTCGCGCCCCCTCGCGTGACCCCCACCACCCCACACAAGGAAGTGCACATGAAGATCACCGAGGTCGACGTCCACGTCGTCAACCTGCCCCTCGTCAACCCGTTCACCAGCTCCTTCGAGACGAAGACCGGGGAGACGCGCACCGTGGTGCGCATCAGGACCGACTCCGGCGTCGAGGGCTGGGGCGAGACCATGTGGGGCCGTCCGGTCGCCGCCATCGTCCGCGACCTCGCCGAGGACCTGATCGGTACCAGCCCGTTCGCCCTGGAGGCATTCCACCGCCGCCACCACATGGTGCCCTTCTTCTACGGCTACCTGGGATACGCGGCCCTCGCCGCGATCGACGTCGCCTGCTGGGACGCCATGGGCAAGATCACCGGGCAGTCGGTCACGGACCTGCTGGGCGGCCCGGTGCGCGACGAGGTGCCGCTGACCGCCCTGATCACCCGCGCCGACGCCCCCGGAACCGGCGCCAACGACCTGCCGCGCGCCCTGGCCGAGCACACCGAGCGCGTCGTCGCCGAGGGCGGCTTCACCGCCGTGAAGCTCAAGGGCACCAAGGACGTCCAGGGTGACGTCGCGATCCTGCGGGCCGTGCGCGCCGCGCTGCCCGAGGTGAACCTGCGCGTCGACCCGAACGCCGCCTGGTCGGTGCCGGACTCGATCCGGGCGGGTATCGCGCTGGAGGAACTGGACCTGGAGTACCTGGAGGACCCCTGCGTCGGGATCGAGGGGATGAGCCAGGTCCGCCAGAAGGTGCGCATCCCGCTGTGCACCAACATGTGCGTGGTCCGGTTCGAGGACTTCGCGCCCGCGATGCGGCTGAACGCCGTCGACGTGATCCACGGTGACGTCTACAAGTGGGGCGGTATCTCCGCCACGAAGGCGCTGGCCGCGCACTGCGAGACGTTCGGCCTGGGCATGAACCTGCACAGCGGCGGCGAACTGGGCATCGCCACGGCGGCGCACCTCGCGGTCGTCGCCAGCACCCCGGTGCTGTCGCGCGCCATCGACTCCATGTACTACCTGCACGCGGACGACATCATCGAGCCGCTCACGCTGTCCGAAGGCAGCCTGCGGGTCCCGGACGGACCGGGTCTCGGGGTCACCGTCGACGAGGACAAGCTCCGCCACTACGCGGGGGTCAACGCCGCGGAAGGAGACCTCACCAAGTGACGGCCGACAGCCCTCTCACCCCGCGCCGCGCCGTCACCACGGCCGGGGCACCGGCCCCGATCGGCGGCTACAGCCAGGGCATCGCCGCGGGCCCGTACCTGTTCACCTCGGGCTTCGGCCCGCAGGACCCGGCCACCGGCGCACTGGGCGACACCATCGAGGAGCAGACCCGCCAGGTCCTGGCCAATGTGAGCGCCCTCCTCGCCGCCGACGGGCTCACACTCGACGACGTGGTCAAGGCGACGGTCCACCTCCAGGACGTGCACCGCGACTTCGCGGGCTTCGACCGCGTGTACCGGGAGCACTTCAGCGAGCCGAGGCCGGTGCGCACCACGGTCGGCTCCCAGTTGATGGGCATCCTCGTGGAGATCGACGTGGTGGCGCTGCGCCGCGCTTCCTGACCGGGGTCACGCGTCCGGGCCGGCCCGTCCGATGACGAGCCGGCCCAGGCCCGCGGCGAGGGGCCGCACCCGCCCGGCCCGGGACCGCGCCACTCCTCGTAGGATCGGCACATGGTGGCCTTTGTACCGTCGTTCGTCTGCTTCTTCCTGTTCTGTGTCGGTGTGGTGCGAGACCGCCGCCGCATGAGCAACGCGGTTCTGCTGGGCCTGTCCACCGTCCTCGCGGTGATCGGGCTCCTCCTGCATGTGGCCTCCGAGCGGGCCCAGTTGGGCCGCGATCTGGTCGTCGTGCTCCTGACCCTCGCGGGCGTGGGCGTCGTCACGCTCGCGTGGTTCCTCATCGCCAACGGAATCACCATGGTCCGCAAAGAGGGCAGGAGCCCGGCGAACCTGCTGTCCCTGGGGGCCGGCATCGCCCTGGTCGCCCTGCTCTCGCTGCTGATCACCTCGCTGGTGCTGCACACCCACACGCTTCTGGTGGTGGCGGCGACAGCGGTGGCGCTCGCCGGATACATCGCCTTCCTGTTCCTCTGCTTCCTCGTCTACGGGGCCCTTTACGGGCGTCTGCGCATCCGGCGCCGGGCGGACTACGTGGTGGTCCTCGGCTCGGGCCTCATCGGCGGCACCACCGTGCCCCCGCTGCTGGCCGGACGTCTCGACCGGGCCCGCAAGGAACACTCCAGGCTGTCCCGGAAGGGCCGGCGCCCGGTGCTGCTCACCTCGGGAGGGCAGGGACCCGACGAAAAGCTGCCGGAGTCCCACGCGATGGCCGACTACCTGGTCACCCAGGGCTTCCCCGCCGATCTGATCGAACGCGAGGACCGCTCGACGACCACGGACGAGAACCTGACGTTCAGCAAAACCCTGATGGAGCAGGCGAATCCGGACTACCGGTGCGTGATCGTCACGAACAACTACCACGTCTTCCGCGCCGCGATCATCGCCCGCCGCACCGGAGTCCGGGGCCATGTGATCGGTGCCCCGACAGCCGCGTACTTCTGGCCGAGCGCCATGATCCGCGAGTTCGTGGCCCTCTTGGTCGCCTACCGTCGCACCAACGCCGTTCTCTTCCTGCTCGTCCTGCTCAGCGGCGTCTTCATCTGGTGGCTGGGGTGACCGGAACAGGCGCGCGGTGGCTCGCCGGCGCGCTGGTCACGGCCTGCCTGCTGCTCGCCGGCCCCAGCGCGTCGAACAGCGCCTACACGGCCACGCCGCTGCCGGCCGGCGCCCCCGAGGACGTCGTGCCGAACCGTGTCATGACCTGGAACATCTGCAACCCCTGCAAGGGCGGCGGGCAGAACGGCGGCAGGGCGGCGGAGATCGCCACGTACGCGCCCCAGATCATCGGCATGCAAGAAGCGTGCGTGGGTGACGTCGAGAGGATCCGGGACTATCTGCGGTACCGGTACGGGCTGGTCTACCACGTCGAGTACGGGTCGGTTCTGCCGAGTTGGAGCCGCTGCGGGGGACTGCCATGGAGCCCCGGAGGCTTCGGCAACGCGATCCTCTCGGCTGCCCCGATGACCGACCGAGTGCAGGTGGAGTACCCCGACGGCGGCTCCGAGGACCGGGGGTACATGGCCGTCACGACCCTCGTGGACGGGGTACGCGTCCGGGTGTTCAACACGCACCTGGCCGAGCGGAGGCAGGCACCGGTCCGCGCGGCGCAGACCCGCGTGCTGGCCGAGGCGGTCGCCCGGTACGACCGGACGATCGTTCTCGGTGACTTCAACGCGATGCCGACCGCCTCCGAACTCACCGTGATGTGGGCCCTGGCCGGGGACGCGGACCCCGAATGCGGTCCCTCGGGAGCGGATACCTGCGAGCCGACCACCGATTGGCGCAGCAAGTTCGACTACATCTTCCTTCGCGGCTTCGCCCCGCTGGAGCAACGGGTGCATCTCACCCCGTGGTCGGACCACGACCTGGTGCAGGCCGATCTGAGTCATGCGCCGAGTCATGCCCCGGGCCATACGGGGAAGGAAGGAGGGTCCCAGAACTAGGGAGGCTGTTGTGGAGCGGGATCGGATCGGACTGGCAGAGGTGCTCGCCGCGGCCGAGGCTGCCGCGCCGGTGCGCTCCCTCGACGTCGTGGCGCAGATTCTGCGCGAGCGGTTCGGAGCGCGGCACGTGTCGTTTCTGTTCGTCGACGTCGTGGGCCGGCGACTGCTGCGCGTCCATGAGGAGCGGACGACGGCACAAGAGCACGGCGCCGACCAGGTGCTGTTGGCGGGCAGTGTGTACGACGACGTCCTGCGCACCCAGAAGCCGGTCGTGGCGCTCGACGGCGGGCAGGGCCGACGGGTGCTCGCCCCGGTCACCAACCGCGGGGACGCCATCGGCGTGCTGGAGCTCTATCTCGCCGACGCCTCGGAGGACGTGCTGGAGCAGGTCGCGGAGGTCGCGCACGCGCTGGCGTATGTCATCGTCACCGACCGCCGCTTCACTGACCTCTATCACTGGGGCAACCGCACCGCCTCGGTCACCCTGGCCGCGGAGATCCAGCGCCAGCTCCTTCCCTCGGCACCCTCCTGCGAGGCACCCGAGTTCACCCTCGCCGGGGCCCTGGTACCGGCCTCCGACATCGCCGGTGACACCTACGACTACAGCCTCGATGAGCACACCCTGCACCTGTCGATCACCGACGCCATGGGCCACGACGTCGACGCCTCCCTCATGGCCACCCTGGTGGTCAACGCCTCCCGCGGCGCCCGCCGCGCGGGCCTGGACCTTGCCGAACAGGCCCGCCAGACGCACCGGGCGCTTCTCGACCACGGCCGCCGGACCTTCGCCACCGGCCAGCTCCTGCGCCTCGCCCTGGACGGCACCAGTGCCCAGCTGGTCAACGCCGGCCACGTCTGGCCGCTGCGATTGCGCGACGGCGCGGTCGAGGAGATCCGCCTCAACATCAACCTCCCCTTCGGCGTCTCTCCGCAGGGCTCTTACCAGGTACAGGACCTCGACCTGCGCCCTGGAGACCGCATCCTCCTCTACACCGACGGCATGCAGGAACGCCAGGCGACAGCCGTCGACCTGCCCGGCCTTCTCCGCGACACCGCCGCCGAGCACCCCCGAGAGGCCGTGCGCGCCATGGTCAGCGCGGTCACCGAAGCCTGCGACGGACATGTGCAGGACGACGCCACAGTCCTGTGCCTGGACTGGTACGGCCCGACCCGCCTGAGATGAGATCCCGGCACATCTAGGCCGCCCGTCGGCCCGTCCGCAGTTCCCGGCCGTTGGCCAGGCCCTCCGGGTCCAGCGACAGGGATACGGCGGCCGTCGCGCCGACGTCCGCGAGGCTCTCCGCGTCGGGCAGCAGCTCCACGCCGTCCGCGCCGGGGCGGTGGATGAGCACGGGGACGTACTCGCGGGTGTGGAAGGCGTGTCCGGCCGTCGGGTCGTTGCCGTGGTCGCCGGTCACGATGAGGCGGTCGCCCGGCGCGTCGAGCAGGGCGACGAGCGCGGCCAGGCCCGCGTCGGCCTGTTCCAGGAGACGTCCGTAGCGCTCGGTGTCCTGCTGGTGCCCGGCCAGGTCCGTCTCCTGGATGTTGGAGACCACCAGGCCGTCGCCGCAGGCGCGTACCGCTTCGAGGGTGTGCGTGAGGACGTCGGCGGTGTCCACGGCCGGGTACCGGACCGCGGTCTCGCAGGCCAGGATGTCGGCGGCCTTCCCCACCAGGGTGACCGGGATTCCCGCGCGGGCGGCCAGATCGGGGAGCTGGCGGGTGTGGTCGATCCGGGCACCCAGGTGCTGCACTTCGAGCCCGCCGTTGCGGTAGAACCCGGTGGCGGGGGTGTCGAGGCCGACCGTGCCCTCCTGGCCGTCCCGTACGAACCGCCCCAGCGGGCCGTCCGCATGCCCGCCGACCGCGATGACCCGCGCCACGGGGGCGACGGCGCGCACCGTGCGGGCCACGGCGAGGATGCCGCCGGGGCCGTCGAACGGCAGGTCCTCCAGCCGCCCGGAGGCGTTCCAGTTGATGCCCGGGTCGGCCTCCAGGTTGTCGTGGACCAGGACCGAGCCGTCCACGACCAGGAGCGGCCTGCCGTCCAGTCGGCCGACCCGGTGCCCGGCCGCTTCGAGGGCGGCGGTCACCTCGTCGAGGTGGTCGGCGAGCCGCGCCACGGTCACCCGGCTGAAGTCGGCCCCCATCATGGTCTGGTGGCCGGCGAAGGTGTCGGCGCCCGGATAGCCGAGCGCTGCCCGGCCCGCGGCGACGGGCAGATGGGTGCGCCGGGCGAGATCGGGGTGCGGGTGGACGAGTCCGAGGCCGAGCGAACCCAGCACGGGCAGCCGCAACGGGCGGCCGAACGCCTCCCGGCAGTGGTCCAGCACATGCCCGCAGGTGTCGGCGGTCGGATCGCCGGGGCGCGCGGTGCCCGCGTCGGGCATGGCGCCGATGCCGAATCCGTCGATCACGACGATGACGGTCTTGGCCATGGGGTGCCTCCTCAGCTCAGGGACCGGCCCTGGGCGTCGTACAGACCGTTGAGACGGGGCGTACCGGAGGAGAGTCCGGAGACGACGGCGACGGTCGAGCGGGTGACGAAGATCTGGGTGCGGAAGGCGAGCAGCGCCGTGTCGCCGATGCGGACGTCCTGTCCGGGGGCTGGCGCGTCGAGCAGCCGGTAGTAGTCGATGTTCTCGGCGGGCGCGTCCAGTACGTCCAGACGTGCCCCGGTGCGTGGCAGCAGGGCGCTCCTGATCTGGGAGCGGGCGTAGAACCCGCCGCCGAAGACGGCGGGGCGGCCGTCGTCCAGGGTGTGGGCGACCTCGGTGACGTACACGTAGGCGGGGGTCTCGGGCTGCGCCGGGTCGAGCGCGTGCAGCGGGGTCGTGCCGGTCAGGGCGTGGCCCGGCTCGCCGTGGGTGGCGCCGAGGCCGGCGAGCAGCGGCAGGGAGGCCATCGACGTGGCGCTGGGGGCGCTCAGCAGGAGGTCCGTGTGGCCGCGGCCGGCGAGTGTCTCGCGGGCCTTGAGGGCGAGGGCGAAGTTGGGTGTGGCGTACGGGGCGCCGGTCGCGGGATCGCACAGCACGCACGGGAAGGCGGTGACCCCGGCGATCCGGATGCCGGGAAGCCGCTCGGCGGCGTCGGCGAAGGCGTCGAGTCGGCCGAGCGGGACGCCGCCCTCCTGGCCGGGGTAGACGCTTCCCTCGGCGCCTTCGAGACGGATCAGGACGTCCTGGACGAACCCCAGCCGCCTCGCGGCGTCGGAGACCGCGCGGGCGTTGTCCAGGTCGTAGACGGTGACGGTCTCGGGACGCCACGCCAGCATCTCGGGCAGCGCGCGGCGCGGGATCTGGACGAGGTGGCCGAGGTTGCCCGCACGGGCGCCGGAGGCGTGCAGGGTGCGTGCCTCGGGCGGGTCGATGGCGGCGTACCGGGGGATGTGCCGGGCGACGGCCCGGATCAGTTCCGGATTGCGGCCGAACTGCTTGACGACGAACCAGAGGGAGACGCCCAGCCGTTCGGCCTCGGCGGCCAGCAGCGTGGCGTTGGCCTCGACGGCGTCCAGGTCCATCACATAGGTGTCCGGCGGGATCGCACCCTCCTGGTGGAGCGCGGCCGCGGCCTCGACGAGCCCGGGATTACGGGTCAGTACGGTGTCGAGAAACACGGTCAGTGGCCCTTCGGCTCGTTCAGCGCGGCCAGTGAGCGGCGCAGGATCTCGATGACGAGGTCCGCGCCCGCCCGCATCGGGTTGATGCGCACGGTCCAGTCGGCCAGTTCGGGGGAGTCGTCCAGGGCGGAGCTGGACATCCGGTAGAAGAGCGGTGTGATCTCGTAGCGGGAGTTGGAACCGACGGGGTACGGGGCCGCGCCGAAGCGGGCCGCGACGGCGGGCAGTTCCCTGGCGACGGGGCGGTCGAGCCGGACGAGCAGGCACCGGTCCTGCGCGTTGGCGAGCCGGACCTCGGCGACCCCGGGCACCTCGCCCGCGGCCAGCCGCTCGGCGACCTCGGCGCCGACCTGGGACTGCACGGACCACATGAGCGGTACGTGGGTGAGTGCGCGCAGTGCGTCGAGGGCCTGGTGCCCCTGGACCTGGCCGCCGCCGGAGTAGTTGTCGCGGCGGATGTGCTCGACCAGGTCGCGGGCGCCGACGACGATGCCGACGCCCTCCGGGCCGTGCAGCTTGAACAGGGAGAAGCAGGAGGCGTCGGCGCCCAGTTCGACCCCGGCGGCCGGAGTGCGCATCACGGCGTAGTTGTCGTCGACGACGGTGCGGACGCCGGCGGCCCGGCAGGCGGCGAGGACCGCGCCGGGGTCGTAGGAGTCGCCGAGCCGCTGCCGGGTGTGCTGCACGTAGGCCCAGCGGAACCGTCCGGATTCCAGGGCCTCGCGCAGCTCGTCGGGATCGTTGAAGTCGGCCTCGACGGTTTGCACCCCCAGGCCGCGCAGCGTGACCTCGGTCGTGCGGTAGACGGGCGCCCGGTGGATGAGGAGGGGGTCGCCCGGCCGGACGGCGGCGGTGAGGGCGGCCCGGATCGCGCCGGTGCCCGCGCCCTGGACGAAGGCGGCGCCCTCGGCCCCGAAGAAGTCGGCGAGGACGGCCTCGACGCGGGCGGTGGTGGCGGGGCGCCCGAGACCGGGCACGACCCCGGCGTCGGAGGCGAACAGCTGCGGGCCCTCGAAATGGCGGGCGGTGGCCTCGATGAGCCGGAACTGCCGGGCGACGGCGTCGGCCGGGGCCACGGTCTCCAGCGGGAACGTCCGGGGGAGTACGGGGTGCATGGTCAGCTCTCTTCCACGTTCGCGCCAGTGAGGAAGCGCAGCGGATTGCGGCGGGTCAGCAGGTCGATCAGGTCGTCGTCCACGCCCGCCGCACGGACCTTGGGCAGGAAGCTCCCGAAGAGGTGGCCGTAGCCCTGGCCCCCCTCGGAGGTGAGGTAGCCGTGGCGGGAGATGTCGCAGCTGAGCAGGGCCCGGTCGGCGTGCCCTGCCTCCAGGAGGGCGAGCAGGAGCCGCAGCCGGGTGTCGTCGCTCTGGTAGCCGTCCTTGCCGACGGTGTCGAAGGCGACGTACGCGCCGCTCGCGGCCAGCTCCCGGTGCACCGCAGGGTCGTCCAGCAGGTCCTGATGGCCGAGCGAGATCCGGTGCGGGGGCAGCCCCTCGCCGGTGAGCAGTTCCAGCTGGGCGAGGCCGCCTCGGCCGAGCTGGGCATGGGTGGCGACGGAGAGGCCGGTGGCGAGGGCGGCCCGCGCCGAGGCGCGGAGCACCTTGCTCTCCGGCGGCGTCGGTATGTCCCCGTGGCTGCCGATCTCGCCGAGGACGCCGGGGCGGATGCCCGTGCCGTCGATGCCGTGGTCGATCTCGTGGACGAGGGCGGCGGTGAGGTCCCCGACGCTGCCGCGGTCGATCTCGGGGGTGTGGAACGGCTCGTAGTACCAGCCGGTCGCGGCGACGACGGCGACCCGGGCGTCCCGGGAGATCCGGGCCAGGGTGCGCACGTCGCGGCCCATGCCGCGACAGGTCAGCTCGACGACGAGGGCGAGCCCGTACTCCTCGCGGAGTGCGGCCAGTTCGGCGGTGACGGCGGCGGTGTGCCGGCCGGCGGCGAGCACGGCGCCGCCGTCACCCCGGTGGTCGAGGTCGAGGACGAGGTGTTCGTGGGCCAGGGCGGGGCCGCGTACCGCTTCGGGGGCGATGCCTCCGAGGACGGTACGCAGCGCGGGGGCGGGGCTGTTCATCGTGGGGGGTCCTTCTGGGGTCGGCCTGTGTGATCCGGGGGAGTGGGGCTATCCCTTGATCGGTGTGAACAGGTCCATCCAGTAGAGGAGGTTGAGGAGGATGCCGCCGACGATCACCGCGGCCGGTGCCGCGGCCATCCGGACGACCGGGCGGCCCATCGCCTCGTTCAGCAGGTAGAGCCCGCCGACGACGAGGATGCCCAGACCGCCGCCCATGGCGTTGGCCGCCATCAGCGAACCGAAGAGGATCGCCAGCTGGAGCGTCTCGCTGATCGCGCTGCGCAGGTGCTCGGAGGAGTCACGGACGCTGGGCAGCCGCCCGAGGAGCTTGCCGATGTAGGACAGGGCCAGCACCTCGGCCGCGAAGACCAGGGCGCCGACGATCGCGGCGAGGAACGGGTTCGGCATCAGGTAGCCGATGGGGTACACGAGGGTGAAGCCCGCGATGCCGTACGCGCCGGAGGCCAGCGCGGTGGTCGCGATCAGCGGGATGAAACCGAAGACGCGGTAGAAGTCGACCTGCGCCGCCTCGGAGTACTGCCCCTTCGCGATCAGGAAGCTGGTCGCCTCGCCGCCGCCGAATATGTGCATCTGGGCGAGCACACAGACTCCGGCGCCCAGCACCATGAACAGGGGCAGGTACCTGCGGAGCCGGGCCGCACTGGCGCTGAAGAGGGAGGCCATCGGGTCGTCGCCCTCGACGACGGGTTCGCTCACCCCCGCGGCCCTGTCCGCCTTGCGCTGGGCGACGTCCTTGGCCACGGCGAGACCGATGAGCATCAGCACACCGACGGCCATCGCCAGCGCGCCGGCGAACATGTTGGGCCACAGCTTCATGGTCATGACGACCAGGGCGAACTCCAGCAGCCCCGCGATGCCGCCCCACTTGCGGCCGAACTGCTTGGTGATGGCCAGCACCGGGAACAGCGTGAAGAGGAAGAGGATCGGGGTCGACATCTGCTGCATGGCGGTGATGAAGTCGACCGGCAGGTCATGGGCCACGTTGTTGGCCCCGTTGAGCCCGAAGACGACGACCGCGCCCCAGGCGCCGCCGAGGATCGGCGCGAGCCACTTCTTCGGCGACAGCATGCCGAGGATGTCGGTGGGCAGGAAGAGCAGCCACGGGTTCAGCACACCGGTGGACAGGGCCATCGGGGCGCCGAGCCCGAAGATGAACCCGGCCGAGAGGCCGAACGAGACCGCCGTCGTCGCGCTGCGCGTGGTGCGCCCCTGGATGAAGTCCAGGAGGAACGGGCGTACGCCGTCGTTGAAGACGGCCAGCGCCATGTGCGAGATGTACGCGGTCAGCGCACAGAGGGCTATGACGGTCAGTTGCTGGGCCAGCGAGAAGTCGAGGCTCGTACCGGCTGCGAGTGTCGTACTCACGGGGTCACTCCTTCGTGCCCGGGGGGATCAGAAGGTGGCTGGAGTCAGCCGCGGGCGGCGATGGCGCGCGCCATGAGGGGGGCGATGGTGTCGATCTGGTCCATCGAGAAGCCGAAGACCTTCTTGCCCTCGTCCAGCAGGGCGGTGATCTGCTCCTCGGTGGGGACGCTGCGGCCGAAGGTGTGGCAGACGGCGCTGCCCATCAGGCCGACGAGGACGCCGAGCGAGGCGCCGGCGCCCGTGTGACAGGTGCCCAGGTAGTAGTCGGCCTGGGCGACACGCAGCTTCATCGCCGCGTCCATGTCGCTGGAGGCGGTGACCTCCAGGCCGTCGATGCCGAGCTGGTTGATGGTCTGGGTGACCTCGGTCTTGCCGACGCCGCCGGCGAGGATCTTCGTCATGTCCTGCTTCTTTCCGGATGGTGGGGACGGGGTGGTTCAGGAGGAGGGCGCGGCGGGTGCCTGCTGGGCCAGGACCGCGAGGTGCATGCCCAGGAAGTTGACCTCGGACTCCGGGAGGGCGGCCCCGAGCTCGCGCCGGGCGCGCTCGGCGACGGCGCGGGCGCGGCTGACGGCCTCGGGGTGACCGGCCAGTTCTGCGGCGACCTGGTCGTCGGTGAGGAACTGCTCGATGGCCTCGCCGTTCAGGAGCCGGGTGAGCGCCATCATCAGGTGGCTGGTGAGCATGCCCGCGGTCGCCTCGGTCACGGTGTTGCCCTCCGCCTCCAGGGCGGCCAGCTCGGCCGCGACGAAGTCGGCGACCTCGGGCTTGATCTGTCCGCCTTCGCGGAAGAGCTGCATCCGCAGGGCCAGCTGGTCGTCCATGGCGTTCCTCCTAAAATCGACAGTAACCAGGATTTTGTATTTTGATGAGGCCGAAGGTCCCGTCACGGGCAGGACCTTCGGCCCGTTCCCGGCCGGGGCTCAGTACGAGGGCAGGCGAGTGCCCTCGATCACCTCGCGCTGGAGCGAGGTGATCAGCGAGAGGTCCAGGGAGTCCCGGACGGCTTCCAGGGCCTTGGCCCCTTCGGTTCGGCCGATGATGGCCGCGCTTGAGTTGCGCAGCGCCAGCTCGCGGGTGACCTCGTCCCCCAGCGGAAGCACGTCGACCCCGACCCCGAGCCGGTCCTGCACCTCGTCCAGGTTCCAGACGGTGGCGTCGACCTCCTCGCGGGCGAAGAGGTCGGGCAGTTGCATGTACGAGGCTTCCAGCCGCTGGACGTCCGGGCGCCCGGCGAAGACCAGGTCGACCAGCATGCGCAGATCCTCCGACGCGTGGTCGACCGCGACCCGCAGACCGGGGGTGTCCAGGTCCACGCCGTGGCGCAGGAGCATGCCGTGCGCGCCGACGTAGGTGGCCGGCCCCAGATCCGCCACCAGCTCCACCGGATGCTCGGCGATCAGCTCGTCGGCGGCGAAGCGGGACAGGACGACGAGGTCGACCTTGCCTTCGAGCAGAGCGGCGGTACGGGCCCCGGCGCCTCGCATGAAGGTGATCGCGAAGGGCGCGCCCGCCTCCTCGAAGGCGCCGCGGAGCCCGGTGGCCAGGCCCTCGTATCGGCGGGAGTACGGCAGGGGCATCGCGGCCAGCAGCGTTCCGAGCCCCGAGAGCCGCCAGAGTATGGAGCGGTCCGAGTGGGCGAGGAAGGTGCCGAGGTGCCCCCGGGCGGTCGTCCTGATGGCGCCGGACTCCTCCAGCAGTTGCAGGGCCGCCTGGACCGTGCCGTTTCCGCAGCCCAGTTCCTCCGCGTAGTCCCGCACCCGGGGCAGTCGCGTGTCGGGCTCATGGTTGAGCAGCAGGACCGCGAGCTGGCGGGCGGCCAGTCCGTTGCGCGTGAGGAAGCGGTCATCGAAGGCGTTCACGAAGGGAACAGTAAACAGGATTCTGGATATTGACAAGGTCCCTCACCGACGCGCACCCGGAGACCGGCCCCGGACGCCGCTGGGGCCTGGGTCCGGCCCGGTAAGGCGGGTTCGGTCACAGAGCGGTGGCGGCGCGGACCAGGCCCGCGACCGCCGTCGAGCGGCTGTGCGGAGGCCACGCGATGACCGTGGTGACGTGAGGGGCGTCGGAGACCGGCACGGCTGCGAGGCCGCTGCCCAGGCCGCTGCGGCCCGACTCCGGTACGACCGCGCAGGCGCGGCCGAGGGCGATGAGCTGGGTGAGCTGCGTGTGGTCGCGCACCTGCGGCCCGGGGCCGTCGGGGAAGGTGCCGTCGGGGCGCGGCCAGCGGGGCAGAGGGAGGTCGGGGAGGCCGCTGACCTCGGCGAGCCGCAGGTGGGGGCGGGTGCTGAGCGGGTGACCGGCCGGGAGGATCACGACCTGGCTCTCGGTGTACAGGTCCTCGGTGTCGAAGCCGGTCGTGTCGTCGAAGGGCTGGTGCAGCAGGGCCACGTCGGCCTGGCCCGTACGCAGCACCAGTGCCTGCTCGCCCGGCCCGCACAGCACCACGTCCACGGCGACGGCGCCGGGCTGGGTGGCGTAGGCATCGAGGAGCTTCGCCAGCAGTTCGCTGGACGCCCCCGCCTTCGCGGCCAGGACCACGGCGGGTCGCCCGTCCGAGGCGAGGGCGGCCCGGCGGGTGCGTCGTTCGGCGGCCTCCACGGCGTCCAGCGCGAAGCGCGCCTCCTGGAGCAGCACCGCCCCCGCACCGGTCAGGGCGACGCCCCGACTGCCGCGCTCCAGCAGCACGGCGCCCAGACGTCGCTCCAGCCCGCTGATCGCCCGGGACAGCGGGGGCTGGGCGATCCCGAGCCGACGTGCGGCCCGGCCGAAGTGCAGCTCTTCTGCGACGGCCACAAAATACCGCAACTCACGTGTCTCCACCCCGCCAGCCTAGCGGGGCCGGCCAGCGGCGATACCCGTGCGGTATCGCCGCCCACCCGGTCGGTCTTGGACACACCGCGGCCGGGGGAGAAGGATCGATGACATGACTGAGACGAACACCGACAACCACCCCAAGGTCGCACTGGTGACCGGCGCCAACAAGGGCATCGGATACGAGATCGCCGCCGGACTCGGCGCCCTCGGCTGGTCCGTCGGCGTCGGCGCGAGGGACGACGCCAGGCGCGAGTCCGCCGTGGACAAGCTGCGCGCGGCCGGGGCCGACGCGTTCGGCGTACCCCTGGACGTGACCGACGACGCGAGCGTGACGGCGGCGGCCCGGCTGATCGAGGAGCGCACCGGACGGCTCGACGCGCTCGTCAACAACGCGGGCATCACCGGGGGCGGACCTCAGGAGCCCACGACCGTCGACGTGAATCGGGTACGGGCGGCGGTGGAGACCAACGTGATCGGTGTCATCCGCGTCACCAACGCCCTGCTGCCGCTGCTGCGCCGCTCGCCGTCCCCAAGGATCGTGAACGTCTCCAGCAGCGTCGGCTCCCTCACGCTCCAGACCACCCCGGGCGCCGAGACCGGCCCGATCTCCATCGCGTACGCGCCGTCCAAGAGCTTCCTCAACGCCGTCACCGTGCAGTACGCCAAGGAGCTGGCCGGCACACAGGTCCTGATCAACGCTGTCTGCCCCGGCTTCACCGCGACCGACCTCAACGACTTCCGGGGGGTGCGCACCCCTCAGCAAGGCGCGGCCGCCGCGATCCGACTGGCCACCGTGCCGGACGACGGGCCCACGGGCCGCTTCTTCGACGACGAAGGAGAAGTCCCCTGGTAACGCTCACGGTTCGCGCTACGGGCTACCGTTCCTCGGGTGGCCGCCCCGAGACGCCGACGTACCAGTCGTCGGCCTCCGTCATCCCGTCCATGCTCGGCTGGTAGGGCTTGACGATGTTGTCGGCGTCCTTGAAGTACACCGTGACGCAGAGCGGGTACTGCGCTCCCGTCGGTGCCGTGACCGTCTCCCGGGGGGCCACCCAGACGAACTTTCCCGGCTGGGTCCATTTCTCGCGGGCGAAGGTCAAGGTGGGGTCGGCCGTACCCAGTTGCAGCAGCTCCGACCAGCTCATGTGCGTCACGGTCCGAGCCTAGGACGCCGACTCCGCCACGGGGAAGTGGAGTTGACAGCGCGGGACATCGAGGGATAGGGATCTCCGGCTGAGACCACCCGTGCACGCACAGAGGGCCGCGCGCGGACCGGGGGTGGTGCCGTCCCGTGACCACGGAACGGCACCACCCCCGTCTTCGTCGGATGCGTCAGCCGATGCTCGGGCCGTTGTCGTTCGCCAGGTTCAGGCCGAAGCGGGCCTTGAGCACCGGGGCGCCCAGGTCGACCGGGTTGAAGGCGAAAGAGCCCGTGCCGGTCAGGCCCGAGGAAGTGCCCCGCAGCGACCACACGGCACCACCGTCCGCGACCGCGTCGAGGTCCTCGTCGGGGGCACCGGCCGCCAGGTCCGCCTTGCCGTCCTTGTCGATGTCGAGCAGCCGGACCGATCCGCCGAAGTGGTCACCGGCCTCCGCCACGCCCGGCACCCCGGCCGAGTCCTGGTGGAAGGACTGCGAACCGGTGCCGCTCAGTCCGCCGGAGCCCCCCTTCAGCAGCACCACGGCGCCTGCCCCCTCGGCCGTCTCGATGGCCTCGAAAGGCACACCCGCGGCCAGATCCGCGTAGCCGTCGCCGTTGACGTCACCCGCGCTGAGCCGGGCGCCGAACTGGTCTCCCTTCTCGCCCACCCCGGGCACACCCGCGGTGTCCTGGGTGATCGTCTTCGTACGGGTGGTGCTGAGACCGGACGCGGAACCGTAGTAGATCTTGACGGTGCCGGGGTCGGTGGCCAGGTCCTCCGTGATGCCGTTCGGGACCACCCGGGTGGCGAGGTCGTCCTTGCCGTCCTTGTCGAAGTCACCGACCGCGGTGGCCGCGGCGCTCGGGAGCGGGGTCGAGGTCTTGGACAGTCCCTTGGAGGTGCCCAGCCACAGCTTGCCGCCCTCGGCATGGTTCTCGTACACGAAGAACGTGCACAGGTCGTCGATACCGTCACCGTTGAAGTCACCGGCGGCGGTGTCCGACATGTCGTTGTCCGTGTCGGACATGAAGATTCCCTGCTCGCCGGCCGGCTTCCCGGCCCGGGTGAACGGCCCGTAGAGCACGTCGCGCTGCCACCCGTCGTCGCCGTTCAGCATCATCAGATCCGTCGTCCCGTCGCCGTTGAAGTCGCCGGCGGTGAGGTCGTCTCCGATCTGATAGTCGGGCGAAGTGGGTACCCGGACCGCGCCCTGTCCGGTGATGCCGCCGGCGCTGCCCCACAGCAGGATGACGGAGCCGTTGATGGCGTAACCCTCGCCCAGGAACCGCTCATGGGTGACCGCGGCGAGGTCGGTCAGCCCGTCGTGGTCCAGGTCCTCGGCGACCATCCGGTAGCCGAAGGCTTGGCCGTCTCCGGGTGCCCCCGGCACGCCCGCTGTGTTCTGGTCGATGACCGTGGTGTCGGCCGTCGTCAGGCCCTTGGGCGAGCCGTAGCTGACGGTGATGTAGCCGGCCCGTGCGTGCCCGGCGACCGTGGCGGCGGGGGCGGCGACGGCGAGATCCTGATAGCCGTCCCCGTTGAAGTCCTCGCGCACGGTGGTAGCCGCTGTTCCCGCGGACGTGCCGCTGGAAGCTGCGACGGCCGTACCCCCCGACAATGCCGTAGCGGCACAGACGGCTATGGCCAATGTGGTGCGGATGCCCACAAATCTCTCCTTGGTCGCGTACGCGGAGCCACTGGCGTACGAGGTATGAGGGCTCGCATCGGAGACCTCCATGACGGGGAGAAGGTTGCACGGCAAACGAAAGATGAACTCACTTGCCTCGCACGGCAGTCGGTGGAAGCGGCTGGTCCAAGGGAGCCCGAAAGTGATCTGCGGCTCGCGTCAGCCGTCGACCAGACGGCGCAACGCGCGGCGAGCCAGCGGCGCGTACGCGATCACGACCGGCGCGGGCCCGTCAATGCGCACCGCGGCTTCCGTGCCGATCGGCGTGCCGGCCCGAACGGTATGCCAAAGACGCATCCCCACCGGGCCCACCCGCACGCGCCACTGCCAGGTACGGGCCTGATGGTCGACGGCCTCAACGACGAAGCCGATGCCGGGTCCCATCACGGGCATCACCCGACCGCGCATCCCCACCCGCAACTCCGCTTCCGCATGTACGGCCCGGATCTGTGGAGCCCACGTGCTCCACGCGGCCGTTCGCACGTACCGCAGCCAGACCGATTCCACACTCGCCGCGCCCACGGCGCGCACCGTTTTTCGCACCTTCCCACCATGCGCACAGATGGACGGAGCGCGCTGGTCGGAGGAGGGCCATGGCCCGCTCGCGACTGGCATACGGCCTGCGGTCGGCCCATCCTGCTGCGAGCGGCCAGCGATCCGCCGCGCTTGGAGCCAGGCGAACCGGAGCGCACCGGCGTTTTCTCTTCCGGAGGCTGCTGTCATCATGTACCCGACACGTACCGACCCTTCTGGAGCCGCAACCATCATGCTCACCAGACGTCTCGTCACCAGCGTCCTGATCACCGCGTTCGCCTTCGGCGGCTCGCTCGTCGTCAGCCCGGTCGCGGCTGCGTCGGCCTCGGCAGGCTGCCAGTACAAGGTCGTATGGCCGACAGCGGGTGTCTATGAGGACCCGAACCCGAGCAGTGCCGTTGTCAAGACGAAGTACGCCGGCGACATCGTCGGCGCGGCCACGTGTGAGGGCGCCTCCTACAACGAGTACGGCTATGTGCTGGTCACCACCGACGCGGCCGCGGACGGGCGGGGGTGGATGCGCGAAGGCGCGGTTGTTGCTCTGTGACCGGAGCAGCGTGGAGAACACAGCGTTGCCGGCGGGGGAGTGGCTCACTGATGGCCCCGAAGTCCGCCGGCCGCTTCCCCGCCTGTCAGACAGAGGGGTGCTTTCCCGGGCCGTTGTGTGTCTTGGTGAGCGGTGTGGGGGAGAGGTCCGCGGGTTCCTCGCCCCGTTCCATGAGAGTCTCGGCTCCCCCGACGATCAGGGGGTCGGGCTCACCGATGGCTTCCCGGTCCTTGTTGTCGTAAGGGATGCGCCACAGCAGACTGCGCATCGCCTCCAGGCGCCCACGCCGTTTGTCGTTGTTTTTGACAACGGTCCAAGGAGCGTATTCGGTGTCGGTCGCGCGGAACATCGCCACCTTGGCTTTTGTGTAGGCGTCCCACAGGTCCAGTGAGGCGACATCGGTCGGCGACAGCTTCCACCGCCGCAGGGGATCCACCTGCCGGATCGCGAAGCGGGTGCGTTGCTCTGCCCGCGAGACCGAGAACCAGAACTTGATCAGGATGATCCCGTCGTCCACGAGCATTTCCTCGAAGACGGGGCACTGGCGAAGAAACCGGTTGTACTCCTCATCGGTGCAGAATCCCATCACCTTCTCCACGCCGGCCCGGTTGTACCAGGAACGGTCGAAGAACACGATCTCTCCGCGCGCGGGCAGGTGCGGCACATACCGCTGGAAGTACCACTGTCCCGCCTCGCGTTCGGACGGTTTGTCCAGGGCCACGATCCGTGCGCCACGAGGGTTGAGCCGTTCGCTGAAGCGCTGAATCGTTCCCCCCTTTCCAGCCGCGTCGCGTCCCTCGAAGAGGGCGACGATTCTGGCCCCGGACTCGTGAGCCCACCGTTGGAGCTTCAGCAGCTCGATTTGCAGAACACGCTTCGTGCGCTCGTACTCCTTGCGCCGCAGTCTGTGGTCGTAGGGGTGATTGTCGCGCCACGTCTGGATGACCTCGCCGGAATCGTCCAGCAGCATCGGCCGCTCGGGCCGGCTTTCGTCCACACTCAGACCGCGCAGCAGCCGCGCTCGCTCTTCTGCCTCGTTCATGCCGTTCGCCGTACCCCCGGGTGCTTTGCCTACGCTTTGCCATGGGTGAGTCTTGCTTGTTCAACGGGATCGGCGCTCGCAGACCTGACCCGCACCATAACGCGGGCCGGCCGCAGCCATCCGGAACCTGGGCCCCGACGCTCCGGGGGCCGGGCGGAGGACCGGGCCCGTGAGAGATGTGTTCCCGGATGGTTCCTTCCTCGACCATCCCCGCGGCGGTCAAGGTCTTTGCCGACGCTGTGTTGTGCGGGGATCGCGCTCCCCGGATGCGGTGCAGGTCCAGGTCCTCGAAACCGAGACCGAGGAGCAGGCGGACCGTTTCGAGGCCGGGACCGGACCCCCAGGTGTCGGGGCGGAGCGCGAACCCCATCGTGGCCCCGCGCGGCTGATGGGGATCGGCGGCGAGCCGGCCGAACCCGATCACCTCACCTGTGTCCGGCTGGACAGCAGCCAGCCCGTACTGGGTACGCGGCGTCTGCGCCGCCGACGCGACGAACCCGGACACGATCTGTTCGACCTGCTCGCGCGTGCGCGGGGCGAAGGACATGTGCTCGGTCGCCGCGGCGCTGCCGTAGACGGCCAGAATCGCGTCAACGTCCTCGTGGGCGATTTCCCGGACGCGTCGCAGGAAAGGGCGGCGGCAGTTTTACCGCTCAGAACTCGGGATCCGTACGACCGCTGTGCGTGCACTTAGCCTCGAAGTTTCGTGACGGCTCATCAGGTCAACTGGTGGGCTGTTTCGCTTTGTTGTGACGGGTGCGGGCAGGCTGACGGCCCGGCTGTCGC
>NZ_JBIWCN010000034.1:0-54000 GCF_044761525.1 Streptomyces sp. NPDC097595
AACGCATCCCCTTCGCCTGGAACAACATCACCCTCCACGCCACCCACGCCACCACCCTCCACGCCCACCTCACCCCCACCACCCCCGACACCGTCGAACTGGCCCTGTTCGACGCCGGCGGCAACCCGGTCGCCCACATCGGCGGGCTCACCACCCGGCCCGTCAGCCAACAGCAGTTGGGCGCGGCGGCCGGCACCACCGACGAATCGGGCGTCCATCTGCTCGAATGGACTCCGCTGCCCCCGGCCGAGGACGTGCCGGCCCCGCAGTCGGTGGCCCTGCTCGGGACGGCCGACCCGCTGGAGCTGGCCCCCGTGCTCGGGGGCTGCGCCCGCTACGAGGATCTGGCGGCGCTGGGCGCCGCCGTGGACGCCGGTGCCGAGGCACCCGGCCTGGTCCTGGTGAGCGTGGCCGGCGAGGGCGAGGACACCACGGACGTCCTGACGGCGACCCGGACCGTGCTGTACGGGGCCACCGGCCTGGTGCAGGAGTGGCTGTCCGACGAACGGTTCGCGCGATCCCGGCTGGTCGTCGTGACGCGTAACGCCGTCGCCACCCGGCCGGGACCGGAGATACGGGACCTCGCGGCGGCTCCCGTCTGGGGTCTGGTGCGTTCGGCGAGGACGGAGAACCCGGAGCGCTTCGCGCTCCTGGACCTGGACACCGTGCCGGCCATCGCTTCGGCGGCGGCGGACGCGGTGCTACAGGTGCTGCTGGAGGAGTTGCCCGAAGCGGCGGTCCGGGACGGGAGCGCCCACGTACCGCGGTTGGTGCGGCCGGCGGACGCCGCAGGGGTGCTGACCCCGCCCGTCGGCGTCGACTCCTGGCGCGTCGATGTCACCAGCAAGGGCACGCTCGGCAATGTGGCGCTCGTGCCGCACCCCGAGGGGGAGCGTGCGCTCGCCGCCCACGAAATCCGGGTGGCGATGCGCGCGGGTGGTCTCAACTTCCGTGACGTGATGATCGGCCTCGGCATGTACCCGGGCGACGATGCCATGATCGGTGGCGAGGGAGCGGGTGTCGTCCTGGAGACCGGCTCCGAGGTGACCGGACTCTCCGTCGGCGACCGGGTGTTCGGCATGTTCCCCTCGGGCGGGCTGGGGCCGGTCGGGGTCACCGACCACCGGCTGACCGCCCGGATCCCGCGAGGGCTCTCCTTCGGTCAGGCATCCGTCATCCCGGTCGTGTACCTGACGGCCTATTACGGTCTGACGGATCTGGCGGGGCTGCGGGCGGGCGAGCGGCTGCTCATCCATTCGGCGGCGGGCGGGGTCGGTATGGCCGCCACCCAGATCGCCCGGCACCTGGGCGCCGAGGTGTTCGGCACGGCCAGCACCGGCAAGTGGGACACCCTGCGCGCGCTCGGCTTCGACGACCCGCACCTGGCCAGCTCCCGCACCCTCGACTTCGAGCAGCAGTTCACCACCGCCACCGAAGGCCACGGCTTCGACGTCGTACTCGACTCCCTCGCCAAGGAATTCGTCGACGCCACCCTGCGCCTCCAGCCCCACGGCGGCCGCTTCCTGGAGATCGGTAAGACGGACATCCGGGATGCCCAGGAGGTGGCCGCCGCGCACCCGGGCGTCGTCTACCAGGCGTTCGACCTCATGGACGCCGGCCCGGAGCGGACCCAGGAGATGCTGAGGGACCTGGTGGAGCTGTTCGAGGCCGGGGTGCTGAGCCCGCCGCCGCTGACCGCCTGGGACGTGAGCCACGCACCGGCCGCTCTGCGTCACCTCAGCCAGGCGCAGCACGTGGGCAAGACGCTGCTGTCGCTGCCGCGTGAGCTGGATCCGGCGGGGACGGTCCTGATCACCGGGGCCACCGGCACCCTGGGCACCCTCCTCGCCCGCCACCTCGTCACCCACCACGACGTCCGCCACCTCCTCCTGACCAGCCGCCGGGGCCCCGACGCCCCCGGAGCCGACACCCTGCGGACCGAACTCGAAGCCCTCGGCGCGACCGTCACCCTCACCGCCTGCGACACCGCCGACCGCGACGCCCTCACCGCGCTCCTGAACACCGTCCCCACCGACCACCCCCTCACCGCCGTCATCCACACCGCGGGCGTCCTCGACGACGGCACCATCGACACCCTCACCCCCGAACGCCTCGACACCGTCCTGCGCCCCAAGGCCGACACCGCCTGGCACCTGCACGAACTCACCCGCGACACCGACCTCGCCGCCTTCGTCCTCTACTCCTCCGCCGCCGGCATCCTCGGCAACGCCGGACAAGCCAACTACGCCGCCGCCAACACCTTCCTCGACGCCCTCGCCGCACACCGCCACACCCAAGGACTCCCCGCCACCTCCCTCGCCTGGGGACTCTGGGACCAGGCGAGCACGATGACGGGGCAGCTGGACGAGACGGCGCTGGCCCGGCTGGCCCGTACCGGTGTGACCGCGCTGTCCTCCGCCGACGGCCTGGCCCGCTTCGACGCGGCGCTCGGGCTGCGCCAGCCCGTCTCCGTGGCGATGGGTCTCGATCCGGCGACGCTCGCCGAGCGGGCGCGGGCGGGCCTGCTGGATCCGCTGTTCAGCGCCCTGGTGCGACAGGCGCGCCCGCGCCCGGTGGCGCGTGCCGCCGGCCGTTCCACGGGCGGGGGTATGGATGAGATCTCCCTGGCCGAGAGGCTCGCTCCCCTGTCGGCCCAGGAGCGGCGCAAGCGGCTGGCGGAGCTGGTCGGTGAGCATGTCGCGGCCGTGCTCGGTCACTCCTCGGCCGACAGCGTGGGAGCGGACCGGCTGTTCCAGTCGCTCGGCTTCGACTCGCTGTCCGCCGTCGAGCTGCGCAACCGCCTCGGCGCCGCCACCGGCCGACGCCTCACCCCGACCCTGATCTTCGACCACCCCACCCCCGCCGCGCTGACCGCGCACCTGGACGAGCTGCTCGCTCCCCCGGAGCGGGACGTCTTCGCCGGCATCGTCAGCGAACTCGACCTGGTTCAGGGCGCGTTGGGTTCGACCGAGCCGTCCGCGGCGGCCGTGGGCCGGCTGACAGCCCGCCTGCAGGACTTCCTGCTGCGGCTGGAGGAGCACGGCGGGTCCGGACCTGCGAGCGACGACGAGGAGTCCGCCGAGCGGATCTCCGTGGCGACGGACGACGAGATCTTCGACCTCATCGACAACGAGCTCGGCATCGCCTGAGGCCGCGCGGCCCCGGGCCCGCCACGGGCCCGGGGCCGCGCGCCAGGCACCACGTACCACACCAGAAACCGGAGGAACAGGATATGTCCGATCCCGTTATCATCGCGGGTGGCGGGCCCGCAGGGCTGATGCTTGCCCACGAGCTCGGACTGTGGGGCATCGACAGCATCGTGCTGGAGCGGCTGCCGTCCCGCAGCGGCCGGTCCGTGGGCCAGGCGGTCAACACCACCGTCGTGGAACTGCTGGACCAGCGGGGCCTGCTGGAGGGTCTGGAGAAGCACACCACTCCGGTCCAGGGGACCCATTTCTCCCTGCTGTGGCTCGACATGGCCCCGCTCGAAGGACGCCACCAGCCGGCGCTGCTGCTCGCCCAGGAGTATCTGGAGAAGGAGCTGGAGCGGCACGCGCTCAAGCGCGGCGCCGAGGTTCGTTACGGGCATGAGCTGGCGGGCTACACGCAGGACGAGTTCGGGGTCGGCGTCACGGTGCGCGCCGGTGAGGAGACGTACGAGCTGCGCGGCAGCTACCTGGTGGGCGCCGACGGCGAGGACAGCGTGGTCCGCACACTGTCCGGGATCACCTTCTCCGGTACGGGGCCGGCCAGTTGCGGTCTGGTCGCGGACGTGGAGATCGACATCCAGGACCTGCCGGAGATCCACCGCGGCGCCCGGTTCTGCCCGGTGGGCGGGCTGTACTCGTCGGTGCCCGTGGAGCCGGGGGTCACCCGGGTGATCACCGCGGAGTTCGACACGGACCTGCCGGGTCCGACGGTGGAGCCGACGGCGGCCGAGCTGCGCCGGGCCATCGAGCGGCTCAACGACACGCCCTTCCCGGATGTCCCGGTGCGCTGGATCCGCCGCTACGGCGGCCCGTCACGCGTCGCCGAGACGTACCAGGCCGAGAGGGTCTTCCTCGTGGGCGACGCGGCGCACACGTTTTACCCGCTGGCCGGGCTGCGCATGAACCTGGTGCTTCAGGACGCGGTCAACCTGGGCTGGAAGCTCGCGGCGGACCTGCTCGGCTGGGCCCCGCCCAACCTGCTCGACACCTACACGGCGGAGCGGCGCCCGCAGGGCCTGCGCGCGGCTGCCGCGACCGACACCCAGCTGGCCCTGATCCACCCGGTGGAGAAGGTGGCGCCGGTGCGGGCGCTGATGGCGGAGCTGCTGAAGTTCCCGGACGCGAACCGCTATCTGCTGGAGCTGTCCACGGGCCTGGACGTCAGCTACGCCCCCGAGGGCGCGGCCGCGCCCGTGGGGCGGCGGCTGCCGCACGTGCCGCTCGTGACGGAGGGCGGCGCCGGCAGTGTGGCCGCGGCGCTGCACGCCGGGCGGGGCGTGTTCCTGGACCTGACGGGCTCCGGGAGCGCGGCGAATCCGGTGGCGGCGTGGGCGGACCGCGTCGACCTGGTGGCGGCCGAGCCGGTCGCGGCGATCGGTGCGTCGGCCGTACTCGTACGGCCGGACGGGCATGTGGCGTGGGCCGGTGAGCCGGGGGACGCCACCCTGCGGCCGGTGCTGGAGCAGTGGTTCGGGACGCCGAGGGCCTGAGGGCTGTCTCCGGCCCCGACGGGTGCATGGTGAAGGGCCGGGGCAGATCGCCCCGGCCCTTCACCATGCACCCGTCGCCGTCCCGTCGCGTCAGGAGAACCGGCCCGCCCACGCGGCCACGGTGGGCTCGCTCGCGAGGTCCTTGAAGGAGACGGTCAGGCCAGCGCGCCGCCAGACGTTGACGAGCTGCATGATGTGCAGGGACTTGAGGCCGAGGGCGATGAGGTTGGCGTCGTCGGCGATGTCCCGGGCGTGGAAGCCGACGAGTTCGGCGACGGCCTCGCGTATCTCGTCGGCGGTGGGTGCGGTGGTGGTCTGGCTCATGGTGGGCCCTTTCTTTCCGGTCCTGTCCGGGACTACGGGATGTCGACGATCTCCAGAACGGCGCAGCCCACTTCCATGCCGACGGCGGCCGCGAGCAGCAGGACGTGGTCGCCGGGGCGCAGTTCGCCGGAGGCCAGCAGGTGTTCGAGGCCGACGATCTGGTCGGTGCCGCCGGAGTGGCCGACGCGGCGGTTGAACTCCCAGGTCCCCCGGGACTCCTCGATGCCCAGCGGCTCCAGGAAGCCGTTCCGGATCTGGTCGAGGGCAACGGCGCTGTGCGCGACGCGCGTGATGTCATCGAGGGTGCGGCCGGCGTCGGCGAGGGCGGCCGTGACGGCCTCGACGACGATGTCGCCGAGGTGGAAGACGGGCGGGGCCACGCCCTGCATCCACTGGGCGCGGATGTAGTCGGTGCGGGCCTCCAGGTCGAGCGGGCGGCCCAGGGTGACGCTCGGCGGGAAGAGCGGGTCGCCGCCGCGGTGCAGGATCTCGGCCTCCGGGATGGAGATCGAGGAGACGGACAGCAGCTTGGCGAAGCCTTCTCGCCGGGAGAGCACGGCGGCGGAGCCCGCGTCGCCGAGTACGTAATTCGAGCTGACCCGCCAGCGGTCCAGGCCCGGGGTGGAGAAGTTGTCGCCCGCGGTGATCAGCACGGCGTCGGCGGCCGGGTCGGCGGTCAGCATGGTGGCGGCGAACCGCAGCGAGGTGATCATGCCGAGGCAGCCCTGGCGCAGTTCCAGGGCGGGCACGGGCCGGTTCACCGTGCGGTGCAGGATGTAGTGGGGGGCCGACCAGATGTCGGGGCCCTGGTGGAAGACGGGCGTGTGGATGAGCGCCGCGATCTCCTCCGGCTCGTGCCCGGAGCGTTTGAGGGCCTCCTCGGCCGCGGCGATCGCCATGTCGGGGGCGGGCATGTCCCCGGCGACCGCGACCGAGACCATGCCGCTGGACGCCCGCAGGGTCTCGTCGTACCAGCCGTTTTCGATGGCCTCGTCGACGCTGACCCGGTCAGGTATCCAGCTGCCGATCCCGGCCAGATACACGTTGTCCACTTTCATCCTGTGCGCCCGCTTTCAGAAGAGCCTGTGAGGGTACGGGGCACCTTCCCAGGCGGCCCTTGTGCGGCTCTTTCGTGGCGCTTGCAGCATGATGTGGGCGTGGGGCTGCGGGAGATGAAGAAACTCAAGGTCAGGCAGGCGATCCAGCGGGAGACGCTGCGCCTGTTCGAAGAGCGCGGGTACCGGGCGACGACGGTCGAGGAGATCGCCGCGGCGGCGGAGGTGTCCACGACGACCTTCTACCGCTACTACTCCTCCAAGGAGGACGTGATCCTGTCCGGGGTCCACGACCGCGGGCCGGAGGCGGCGGAGACCTCCGGCGGGCACCCGCTGCACTTCGCGGACGGCGGTCTGCCCGAGGGCGGTTCCCTGCTGGCCGGGCTGCGGGTCATGCTGGCCGGTGTACGCGCGAGCGGGGCCTTCGACGAGGGCCGTGCGGAGCTGCTGACCCGGTTGCGCATGATCAACCGGGTACCGGAGCTGCGGGCCCTCAACGCCCAGCGCACCCAGGAGGGGCTGCGCGAGCTGGCCCGGTTGCTGGCGGCCCGGGACGGGACGGATCCCGACGCGCCGGAGGGGTACAGGACGCGGGTGCTGGCCGCGGCGATCGGGGGCGCGGTGGCCGAGACCCTGCGCTTCTGGGTGGACCAGGACGGGGAGCCGGATCTGGACGACCTCTTCGCCCGGACCCTGGACCTGTTGGCCCCCGCGGTGGAGCGGGCGTCGCACTGACGCGGCCGCCCGGCGGTTTAAGGCTGCTTTAGAAGCTGCTTCTAGCCTTCGGCGACGACGGGCGTATCGCCACACCACCGAGGAGCACGATCGTGACCCAGATCCAGGACCTTCCGCGACTTCCCTTCGACCGTGACCCCGACGATGTCAACGGCATCGCGCCGAAGTTCCGCTCGCTGCGCACCGAGTCGCCGGTGGTCCGCGTGACCACCTCGGCCGGCGACGAGGCCTGGCTCGTCACCCGCTACGGCGAGGTCAAGCAGCTCCTCAACGACCCCCGCCTCGGCCGCTCCCACCACGCCCCGGAGACGGCCTCCCGCGTGGCCAACGCCGCCGTGCTGACCGGTCCGCTGGGCAAGCCCGAGGAGGAGGTGCCCGCCCGCACGAAGCTGCGCCGGCTGCTGGCCCCCGCCTTCTCGGCGCGCCGGGTGCAGAAGCTCCAGGGCGGCGTCCAGCAGCTGATCGACCAGCTGCTGGACGACCTGGCGAAGGGCCCGAACTCCGGGGACTTCCACGAGGCGCTGTCCTTCCCGCTGCCCGTACTGGTCATCTGCCAGCTGCTCGGCGTACCCGGCGGGGACCGCGAGGAGTTCCGCCGGATGTCGGCGGGTGCCACCAGCCTGACGGACGTGGAGAAGGCCAAGGCGTCCTGGGGCGAGCTGCACGGCTACATGCGCAGCCTCATCGAGGTGAAGCGCAGCACCCCGGGCGAGGACGTGTTCTCGGACCTCGTCGCCGTACAGGAGAAGGAGGGCCTGGCGGACGACGAGATCGCGCGGATGGCCGCCGGTCTGCTGTTCGCCGGGCACGAGACCACGGTGACCCGGCTGGACCTCGGGACGCTGCTGCTGCTCACCCACCCCGAGGAGCGCAAGAAGCTGCAGGCGGACCCGAAGGGGCTCGTGCAGGGCGCGGTCGAGGAGATCCTGCGGATGGCGGCGCCGTCCACGCAGGACGTGCTGCCCCGCTACACGCACGACGACATCGAGATCGCCGGTACCACCATTCCCAAGGGCGACCTGGTGATGCTGGCGTTCACGGCCACCAACCGCGACCCGGACATCTTCTCCGACCCGAACGTCTTCGACATCACCCGGGACAGCACGCAGCACCTGGCCTTCGGTCACGGTCCGCGCTTCT
Organism: Streptomyces sp. NPDC097595; assembly: GCF_044761525.1. Taxonomy (NCBI): domain Bacteria; kingdom Bacillati; phylum Actinomycetota; class Actinomycetes; order Kitasatosporales; family Streptomycetaceae; genus Streptomyces; species Streptomyces sp. NPDC097595. The sequence goes on from NZ_JBIWCN010000034.1 coordinate 7,954, forward strand.
GCCTCGGTTCGGGTCTGGCCCGGCTGGAGCTCCAGGCGCTGTTCTCCACGCTGTTCGTCCGGTTCCCGAACCTGCAACTGGCGGTGGACCCGGCGGAACTGCGGTTCCGTGACGACACCCTGACGGGTGGTCTGGCCTCGCTGCCGGTCACCTGGTAGTCCGCACATACGAAGAGGCGGCGCGTCCCCTGGGGGGCGCGCCGCCTCTTCGTGTCCGGGCGTCCTGTGCCGGGACATCATCCGGCCCCCGCGGCGGGGGATGACGCGGGGGCCGGACGTCGGGGGGATCCGCCGGAAGCGGCGGATCAGCGGGAGGGTTCGGGCTGCGGCGGAGCCACCGGCTCGGCCGCGGCGGCCTTCTGGGCCGACCGGTGGTTCTTGGCCGCCAGGCAGAGCAGCACGGAGCCGACGACGGCGCCGAGCGGCAGGATCAGCGTGCTGTGCATGGTGGTGACGAACCCGTGGTCGTAGACGGCCTCGGCCGCGGCGGCGAGTTGCCGGGCGGCCGCCGTCGGCAGGCCCTGGGCGAGCTCCTTGATCGTGCCGGCGTCGGGGCTCGCGCCGGAGGAGAAGGCGTCGACGAAGCCCTCGCGGCTCCGGGCGGGCAGCTCGGAGGAGCGTGTGGCGGCCTCCTCGTGCAGGGTGGTGGCGAGCCGGCTCTGCAGAACGGCGCCGACGACGGAGGCGCCGAGGACCGAGCCGATCTGCCGGATGGTGTTGTTGACGCCGGAGGCGGCGCCCGCCAGGCGCGGCGGTACGTTGCGCATGGCCTCGGTGGCCATCGGCGCGAGCAGGCAGCCGGTGCCCAGGCCCACCACGGCCATCGGCAGCGTGAAGGTGTACCAGTGGCTGTCCACCGCGGCGAACGCGAGGACCAGCGAGATGCCGGTGCCGTACACCGCGAGGCCGAACAGCAGCACGTTCTTGCCGCCGATCTTGTCGGACAGGCGGCCCGCGAACGGGGCGGTCATCATCGACAGCAGCGGCGAGGGGGCGAGGGTCAGACCTGCCTGCACGGCGGACATGCCGAGCACGGACTGAAGGTAGATGTTCACCGGCAGCACCAGACCGAGCAACGCCATCGAGATGAGCGCGACGATCACGGTCATCACGGTGAAGTTCCGGTCCTTGAAGAGCGCGAACGGTACGAGCGGCTCGTCGTCCTGCTTGCGGCGCTGGTAGAGCACGAACACGCCGAGCAGGGCCACTCCGCCGGCGATCAGGGCCACGATGCCCGTGTTCCAGTCGTAGCGCTCGCCCTCCTGGAGGCCGAAGCTCAGGCAGAACAGCGCGACGGTGACGATGAGGACGCCGCCGATGTCGAACTTGTGGGTCCGGGCCGGGCGGATGTCGGGCACGAGCAGGAAGGTCAGCACGAGCACGGCGATGCCGACGGGCACGTTGATGAAGAAGATCCAGCGCCAGCCGACGGTGCTGACGATCAGCCCGCCGAGCGTCGGCCCGGAGATGGTGGCGACACCGGCGATGGAGCCCCAGACGCCCATGGCCGCACCGCGCCGGTCCGCCGGGAACACCGCGATGATCATCACCATCGTCTGAGGCACCATCATCGCCGCGCCCAGGCCCTGCACCGCACGGGTGGCGATGAGCATGCCGGGGTCGACGGCGAGGCCGCAGGCGACGCTGGCCAGGGTGAACAGCACGACGCCCGAGGCGAACAGGGTACGAGGACCGCGGAGGTCACCGAGCCGGCCGAAGGTGATCAGGGTGACAGCGAGGACGAGCGCATAGGCACTGACCACCCACAGGGCCTCGTCAAGGGAGGAACCGAGTCTCTCCATCATGTCGGGGATCGCGATGTTCACGATCGTCAGGTCCAGCAGTGTCATGAAGAACCCGAGACCGAGCGTCATCAAGACCGCCCACGGGTTCCCGCGCAACTTACTCACGGATGCTCCTCGTCCTCCACCGAAGTGGCTCGCCTCTAAAATCTGGGACAGTGACCCGAAAATGTCAATGCCCCACTTACCAGGGCCCGTTGGGAGCGGGCCCACGTCTCACTGACTGAGTTCCTCGTCGAGTGCGGAAAACAGTTCGGCGTCGGAGATGTCCGCCAGCCCCTCGTCGGACGGCTCGGCGGCGCTGTCGGCGGCCGCCTGCCACCTGCGCAGCAGTTCGCGCAGCCGGCCGCCGGCCCGTTCGTGGTCGTCGGTGCCAGCCTCGGCCGCTTCGAGGGCCGCCTCCAGCCGGTCCAGCTCCTGGGACAGCCCGCCGGCCCCGGAATCCTCCGGTACGAGCCGGCCCAGCAGTTCGGCGGTGAGCGCCTCGGCCGTCGGGTGGTCGAAGACGAGCGTGGCCGACAGACGCAGCCCGGTGGCCGTGGTGAGGCGGTCGCGCAGTTCGACCGAGGTGAGCGAGTCGAAGCCGAGTTCCTGAAGGCTGCGTACGGGATCGACCTGCCGGTTGTCCGCGTGGCCCAGCACCCCGGCGATCTCGCCCCGCACCAGGTCCAGTACGACGTCGGCACGCTCTTCGGCGCCGAGTGCGGCGAGCCGGTCCGCGAGCGAGGTCGCCGCGGCGCCCGGGCTGGTGGCGGCCGCCGCCGCGCTGCGCCGGGCCGGGGTGCGGACGAGGCCGCGCAGCGGCGCGGGGAGGGTGCCCGCCCCTGCCCGGGTCCGCAGTGCGCCGGAATCCAGCAGGACCGGAGCCAGGGCCGGCCGCGAGCGGGCGGCCAGGGCCGCGTCCAGCAGGGCCAGGCCCTGTTCGGCGGACATCGGGGCGAGGCCGGTGCGGGCCAGCCGGGCGCGGTCGGCGGCGCCGAGCTCCTCGGCCATGCCCGCGCCGTCGCCGCCCCACAGACCCCAGGCGAGGGACAGCGCGGGCAGTCCGGCCGCGTGGCGCTGATGGGCGAAGGCGTCCAGGAAGGCGTTGGCGGCGGCGTAGTTGGCCTGCCCCGCGGTGCCCAGCAGCGCGGCGACCGAGGAGAACACGACGAAGGAGTCGAGGGCGGTCCCACGGGTCAGCTCGTGCAGATTCCACACGGCGTCGGCCTTGGGCCGCAGCACGGTGTCGAACCGCTCGGCGGTGAGCCCGGTCAGCACCCCGTCGTCCAGTACGCCGGCGGTGTGCACGACCGAGGTCAGCGGATGGTCCTGTGCCACCTGTCCCAGGAGTCCGGCGAGCGCGTCGCGGTCGGCGACGTCGCAGGCGGCGAAGACGGCCTCCGCGCCCAGATCCCGCAGCTGCGCGCCGAGTTCCGCCGCGCCGGGTGCGTCGGCGCCCCGGCGGCTCGCGAGCAGCAGATGCCGTACCCCGTACGTGGTCACCAGGTGCCGGGCGACCAGCCCGCCCAGGAACCCGCCGGCGCCGGTGAGCAGGACGGTTCCGCCCTCCCGGAACGCCGGGGCCGGGGCCGGGTCGTCGGGCCGGGCCGGCACGAGGCGTGGAGCGTGGACGGCTCCCGCGCGCAGCGCGAGCTGTGGCTCGCCGTGCTCCACGGCGAGGAGCGCCGCGGCGGGGACGGCGGCCTCGGAGGCCGGATCCTCGTCCAGGTCCAGGACGACGAGGCGTCCGGGGTGCTCCGCCTGGGCGGAGCGCAGCAGGCCCAGCAGGGCGGCGGCCACAGGGTCGGGTACGCCGTCGCCGACGGGCGCGCCGCCCCGGGTGAGCAGGACGAGGCTGCTGTCGGCGAACGCGTCCTCGGCCGGCCAGGTCTGGAGGAGCCCCAGCAGCCCGCCGATGGCTTCGCGGAGCGCCTCGGGCGGGGTCGTGGCCTCGGAGGCCGACTCCTCGGACGGGACCACGGCGTCGGTGACGACGAAGCGAGGCACGGACGCCCCGGACCGGACGGCCTCGGTGAGCGCGGCCAGGCCGCCGTAGTACGTGGTCCCGGCGGGTACGGCGGCCCCCTCGGACGCGGGGCCGAGCAGGGCCCATTCCGCCGGGCCGGTCCGGCCGTTCTGCGGCAGCGGCAGGGGGATCCAGTCGGGGCGCAGGAGCCCGCCGTCCGCGCCCTGGCCGCTCTGGGCGGCGGTGGCGAGGGCGCCTTCGGGGAGCGGGCGTACGGCGAGGGCGTCGACCGTGGCGACCGTCCGCCCCTGCGGGTCGGCGAGGTCCAGTCGGTACGTGCCCTCGGCGCCCGTGGGGGCGACGCGGACGCGCAGGGCGCCCGCCCCGGTGGCGTGCAGGCGGAGGCCGCTCCACAGGAAGGGGACGTGGATCCGGTCGGACTCTTCGCCCTCCCCGTCGTCGCTCCGGCCGTGGCCGCCGAGCGCGAGGGTGCGCAGGGCCGAGTCGAGCAGCGCGGGGTGCAGGCCGAAGTCCCCTTCACCGGCGCCCGCTTCCTCGGGCAGCCGTACGTCCAGGTAGCGGACGTCGCCTTCCCGCCAGGCCGCGGCCAGTCCCTGGAAGGCGGGGCCGTAGCCGAGCCCGGCGGCCACGAGCCGGTCGGCGAGCGCGTCCACGTCCACCGGCTCGGCGCCGGCCGGGGGCCATGCCTCGGCCCAGGGCGCGGCGGGCGGCGCGGTGGGCGCGGACGGTGCCAGGGTGCCGGTGGCGTGCCGGGTCCAGTCGCCGCCGTCGACGCCGGAGTGGACGGCGAAGGTGTGCCGCCCGCTGCCGTCGCCGGTGTCGGTGACCTGGATCTGGAGGCGCGGTGCGGCGTGCTCCGGGAGCACCAGCGGCGCCTCCAGGTTCAGTTCCTCGACGGTGTCGCAGCCCACCTGGTCCCCGGCGTACACCGCGAGGTCCGCGAAGGCGGCGCCCGGCAGGAGGACCGAGCCCGCGACGACGTGATCGCCGAGCCACGGGAGGCCGGCCGACCCGATGCGGCCGGTCAGCACCGCCCCCCGGCCGCCGGCGAGGGTGACGACCGCGCTCAGCAGCGGGTGGCCGGCGCCCTCCTGTCCTGCCGCCGCCGCGTCCTGGGCAACGGCTGGGGCCTCCAGCCAGTAGCGGGTCCGCTGGAAGGCGTACGTCGGCAGTTCCACCGTGCGCGCGGCCGGCAGCAGCGACGGCCAGTCCACGGCGGCGCCCCGGGTGTGGACCGTACCCAGTGCCGTGAGGAGGGACCGCCCTTCCGGGTGCCCGGCGCGCAGGGCGGACACCGCGTCGGCTCCGTCCACGGCGCCGCGCACCATGGCCGTCAGCACCGGGTCGGGACCGAGTTCCAGGTAGCTGGTGACGCCCTGCTCGTGCAGGGTGCGTACGCCGTCGTGGAAGCGGACGGCGGCCCGGATGTGCCGGGCCCAGTAGCCGGGGTCGGTCAGCTCGCCGGGTCCGGCGATCCGGCCGGTGATATTGGAGACGACGGGGATGGCGGGCTCCCGCAGGTCCAGGGTGCGGGTGATCTCCTCGAACTCGGCGAGGACGCCGTCCATGTGGGGCGAGTGGAAGGCGTGCGAGACGGTCAGCCGGCGGGTCTTGACCCCCTGCGCGCGGAAGTCCTCGGCGACCTCGTCGGCCGCGTCCGGGTCTCCGGAGACCACCACCGAGTCCGGCCCGTTGACGGCCGCCAGGCTCAGCCGGCCCGCGTGCCGCTCCAGGTGGGGCAGTACGTCGGCCTCCGCGGCCCGGATCGCGATCATGGCGCCGCCCGCCGGGGCCGCCTGCATGAGCCGGCCACGGGCGGCCACCAGGGTGCAGGCGTCGGCGAGGCTCAGCACACCCGCGGCGTGCGCGGCGCTGATCTCGCCCACGGAGTGGCCGATGAGTACGGCCGGGGCGAGGCCCGCGTGCTCGGCGAGCCTGAACAGCGAGGTCTCCAGGGCGAACAGCGCGGCCTGGGTGTGCACGGTCTGGTCCAGCAGATCGGCCTCGTGGCTGTCCGGGACCGAGAAGACGATCTCCTTCAGCGGGCGTCCCAGCTCGGGGTCGAGGTGGGCGCAGACCGCGTCGAAGGCGGCGGCGAAGACCGGGAAGGTCTCGTACAGGTCGCGTCCCATGCCGGGCCGCTGGCTGCCCTGGCCGGTGAACATCACGGCGGTCTTCGGTACGCCGGCTGCCGTCCCCCGGACGACGGCGGGCGTGTCGGTGCCGGCGGCGAGTGCGGCCAGCGCCTCCAGGAGCTCCGCCCGGTCCGCGCCGGCGACCACCGCGCGGTGCTCGAAGCGGGCGCGCGTGGTGGCGAGCGCGAGGGCCACGTCCGCCACCGCCGGTCCTTCGGCGGCCACGTGGTCGCGCAGGCGGGACGCCTGGTCCCGCAACGCCTCCTCGGTACGGGCGGAGAGTACCCACGGCACGGGAACGGGTCCGGCCGGCTCCCCGGCCTCCGCCGCGCCCTCGGGCAGGAAGCCCTGCGGCGCCTGTTCCAGGATCAGGTGGGCGTTGGTGCCGGAGATGCCGAAGGAGGAGACGGCCGCGCGGCGCGGGCGGTCCAGCTCGGGCCACGGCCGCTGCTCGGTGAGCAGTTCCACCGTCCCGGAGGACCAGTCCACGTGCGGGGTCGGGGCATCCACGTGGAGGGTCCGGGGCAGGACCCCGCTGCGCAGCGCCATGATCATCTTGATGACTCCGGCGACGCCGGACGCCGCCTGCGCGTGCCCGATGTTGGACTTGAGCGAGCCCAGCCACAGCGGAACTTCGGGGCTGTGCTCCTCGCCGTAGGTGGCCAGCAGCGCCTGTGCCTCGATCGGATCGCCCAGCGTGGTGCCGGTGCCGTGCGCCTCCACGGCGTCCACGTCGGCGCCGCTCAGTCCGGCGTCCGCGAGCGCCTGGCGGATCACCCGCTGCTGGGCGGGGCCGCTGGGGGCCGTCAGGCCGTTGCTCGCACCGTCCTGGTTGACGGCGCTGCCACGGATCACGGCGAGCACCTGGTGCCCGTTGGCCTGGGCGTCGGAGAGCTTCTCCAGGAGCACCAGGCCGACGCCCTCGGCCCAGCCGGTCCCGTTGGACTGGGCGGCGAAGGCCTTGCAGCGGCCGTCGGGCGACAGGGCCCGCTGGCGGCTGAACTCCAGATAGGTGGTGGGCGTCGCCATGAGCGTCACACCGCCGGCCAGCGCCATCGTGCACTCGCCCGAGCGCAGCGCCCCGGCGGCCAGGTGCAGGGCCACCAACGAGGAGGAGCAGGCCGTGTCCACGGTGATCGCAGGGCCTTCGAACCCGAAGGTGTACGCGATGCGCCCGGAGGCGACACTGCCCATGCTGCCGTTGCCGAGGTAGCCCTCGTACCCCGTGGGCGCGGGCTTGAGCCGCGAGGCGTAGTCGTTGTACATGACGCCCGCGAAGACACCGGTACGGCTGCCGCGCACGGCGGCCGGGTCGATCCCGGCCCGCTCGAACGCCTCCCACGCGGTCTCAAGGAGCAGACGCTGCTGCGGGTCGGTGGCCAGGGCCTCACGCGGGCTGATGCCGAAGAACTCGGCGTCGAAGTCCTCGGCTCCGTGCAGGAATCCGCCCTGCGTGGAGTACGTACGCCCGACCGCGTCCGGGTCCGGGTCGTACAGCTTCTCCTCGTCCCAGCCCCGCGACGCGGGGAAGGAGCCGACCGCGTCGGTCCCCGTCTCGACCAGGTGCCACAGGTCCTCCGGCGAGGTGACACCGCCCGGGTAGCGGCAGCTCATCGCGACCACGGCGATCGGCTCGTCCTCCCCGGCGGTGCCCGTGTCCCGCGCCGGTTCGGCGACCGGGGTGCTCGCGCCGAGGACCCGCTCCAGCAGGTAGCCGGTGACCGCGCGCGGCGTCGGGTGGTCGAAGACGAGGGTCGCCGGCAGGGTCAGGCCGGTCGCGGCCCCGAGCCGGTTGCGCAGCTCCACGGAGGCGAGCGAGTCGAAGCCGAAGTCCTTGAACGGCCGCTGCTCGCCCACCGAGTCGGGCGAACCGTGCCCCAGGACCGTCGCCACACTGGCCCGTACGACCGAGGCGACCGCCTCCGTCCGCGCGTCCTCGGGCAGCGCGGCGATCCGCTCGGCCCAGGCTCCGGGCTGCCCGGTGCCCGCGGCGGCGGCCGTGCGCCGGGCGGGGACCCGGACCAGCGAACGGAGCAGCGCCGGGAGCCGGCCCGCGACCGCCTCAGCACGCAGCGCGCCCAGGTCGAGGCGTGCCGGAACGGTCGCGGAACGCCCGGTCGCCAGGGAGGCGTCGAACAGCGCGAGCCCTTCCTCGGTGTCGAGCGCGGCGATGCCCCCTCGGGTCATCCGGGACAGGTCGGTGTCACTGAGGTGACCGGTCAGTCCGGATGCCTGGCCCCACAGACCCCAGGCGAGGGAGGTGGCCGGCAGCCCGAGTGCGTGGCGGTGGGCGGCGAGGCCGTCGAGCAGACCGTTGGCGGCGGTGTAGTTGCCCTGGCCCGGATTGCCGAGCGTGGCGGTGACGGAGGAGAAGAGGACGAACGCGGCGAGGTCGGTGTCGCGGGTGAGTTCGTGCAGGTGCCAGGCGGCGTCGGCCTTGGGGCGCAGGACGGTGTCGAGACGCTCGGGGGTGAGCGCGGTGACCGTGCCGTCGTCGAGGGCGCCCGCCGTGTGGACGACGGCGGTGAGGGGGTGGTCGGTGGGGACGGTGGTCAGGAGGGCCGCGAGCGCGTCCCGGTCGGCGACGTCGCAGGACGCGAAGGTGGCCTCGGCACCCATCTCCCGGAGCTGCGCACTCAGTTCGGCCGCACCGGGCGCGTCGGCACCCCGGCGGCTGGCCAGCAGCAGGTGCCGTACGCCGTAGGCGGTGACCAGGTGCCGGGCGAACAGTCCGCCGAGCGTCCCGGAGGCGCCGGTGACCAGGACGGTCCCGGCCGGGTCGAGGGCCGGAACCGTGGTGGGGCCGTCGGCGGCGCGGATCAGCCGGGGCGCGAGGACGGCCCCGCCACGCACCGCGAGCTGAGGCTCGGAGGGCGCCCCCGACACGGCGCGGACCAGGGCGTCCAGGTCGTCACTGCCGCTCGGGTCCAGATCGAGGAGGGCGAAGCGGCCCGGCTCCTCCGCCTGCGCGGTGCGCAGCAGACCCCATACGGCGGCGCCCGCGAGGTCCCGTACGTCCTCGCCCTCCTGCGCGGCGAGCGCGCCCCGGGTGGCGACGACCAGCCGGGTGCCGGCGAGTCCTTCGTCGGCCAGCCACGTCTGGACCGTCTCCAGAGCCCGGCCGACAACGGCCCGGACCCGCTCGGGCAGCGAGGACCCGTCCTCGGCGGTAGCCCCGGGGACGAGGAGCACTACGGACTCCGGTGCGGCCGTCCCCTGCTGTACGGCTGCCAGCAGGGCGGCGGCGTCGTCGTGGAGCCCGGCCCCCAGCGCCTCGGCGAGTGCGCGGTCCGTCGGGGAACCGCCGAGCACGGCCGTCGCCTCGGAAGCGTCCGCGTCCGGGAGCACCGCCTCGGCCCACTCCACGACGTAGGGGACGGGACGGGCAGCGGTCGCGGGCGCCAGTCCGCCCGCCGGCACCTCTCGGAGTGCGAGGGAGGTGATGGTGGCGACGGGTTGTCCGGTGGTGTCGGTGATGTGGAGGGTGATGCTGTCGGTGTGGGCGGGGGTGATGTGGACGCGGACGGTGGTGGCGCCGGTGGCGTGGAGGTGGATGCCGGACCAGGCGAAGGGGAGGCGGGGTGCGGGCAGTTCGGTGCCGGGGGTGAGGAGTGCGGTGTGGAGGGTGGCGTCGAGCAGGGCGGGGTGGATGCCGAAGGTGTCGGCATCGCTGTGCTGGTCCTCGGCGAGGGCGACCTCGGCGAAGACGGCGTCGCCGTTGCGCCATGCGGCCTGGACGCCCTGGAAGACGGGCCCGTACTCGTAACCGGCTGCCGCCAGCTCCTCGTACAGCGTGCTCGTGTCCAGGCGGACCGCCCCGGCCGGGGGCCACACCTCGTCGGCCGGTGCGCCGGGGGCGCCGCCGTGGCCGAGCTCGCCGGTGGCGTGCCGGGTCCACTCGGCCCCGTCGTCGCCGCTCTCCTCCGCGCTCTCGGGGCGGGAGTACACGGTGACGGCACGGCGGCCGCTCTCCTCGGCGTCGACAACGACCTGGAGGCGAACAGCCCCGGTGGCGCCGAGCAGCAGCGGAGCTTCGAGGGTGAGCTCTTCGAGGACCTCGCAGCCGGTCTCGTACCCGGCCCGGAGGGCGAGCTCGACGAAGGCGGTGCCGGGCAGCAGGACCGTGCCGGAGACGGCGTGATCGGCGAGCCACGGGTGCGACTTCAGCGAGAGCCGCCCGGACAGCACGGCGGACCCGCTGCCGGCGACCTCGGTCACCGCTCCGAGGAGGGGGTGCTCGGCAGAGGTGAGGCCGGCCATCGTGACGTCGCCGGTGGTGGGGGCGGATTCGAGCCAGTAGCGGGTGCGCTGGAAGGGGTACGTGGGGAGGTCGAGGGGCTTCTGGGGTTCGGGGAGGGCTGTCGTCCAGTCGACGGGGACGCCGTGGGCCCACGCCTGACCGACGGAGAGCAGGAACCGGTCCAGGCCGCCTTCGTCCCTGCGGAGCGACGGCACCGCGAGCGCCGTTTCCGCATCGGCGGCCTCGAAGGTCTCCTGGAGACCGATCGTCAGGACCGGGTGAGCGCTGGACTCGATGAACGTGGTGAAACCGTCCGCGAGCAGGGCCCGGGTCGTCTTCTCGAACTCCACCGTCTGACGCAGATTCCGGTACCAGTACCCCGCGTCCAGGACCGCGCTGTCCACGACCTCATTCGTGACGGTCGAATAGAACGGAATCTCCGGCACACGAGGCGCGACCGGTGCCAGAAGCTCCGCCAGCTCGTCCCGGATCGACTCCACGTGCGGGGAGTGCGAGGCGTAATCCACCGCGATACGACGCGAACGCACCCCGTCCGCGTCGAGCACCGCGACCAGCTCGTCCAGGGCACTGCCCGTACCCGACACGACCGTGGACGACGGGCCGTTGACCGTGGCCACACCCAGATCGTCCGCCCACCGCGTCAGATACGGACGCACCGCATCAGCGGGCAGCGCGACGGACAGCATGCCGCCTCGGCCGGCCAGAGCGATGATGGCCCGGCTCCGCAGCGCCACCACCAGAGCACCGTCCTCCAAGGACAGCGCACCGGAGACGACAGCGGCCGCGATCTCGCCCTGCGAATGCCCGACCACCGCGTCCGGCACAACGCCAAAGGAGCGCCACGCCTCAGCGAGGGACACCATCACCGCCCACAGCGCGGGCTGGATCACATCCACCCGCTCCAGCAAGCCGTCCGGGTCACCTTCCAGCAGTACTGACAGCAGATCCCAGTCCGTATGAGCCGACAGAGCCCGCGCGCACTCCTCAAGACGCTCCCGGAACGCCGGCGACGCCCCGTACAGACCCGCCGCCATGCCGATCCACTGCGAGCCCTGACCCGGGAAGACGAACACCGTGCGTCCCGTGACCGCCTCGCCCGACGCGCCGGCGTCCGCACGCAGGGCATCCAGCAGTTCCTGGCGGGTGCTGCCGACCACGGCCTTGCGCTGCCCGAACACCGTGCGATGGGAGGCCAGTGCGGTCGCCACGGCACTCGGTGTGAGCTCGGAGGCGCTCTCCACGAACTCCGTCAGACGGGCCACCTGATCGCGCAGGGCCTCTTCGGTCCGACCGGACAGGAGCCACGGCACCGCACCACTGGCGGAAACCTCCGGCAGCGAGGCCTCCGGGGCCTGCTCCAGAATCATGTGCGCGTTCGTGCCCGAGATCCCGAAGGAGGAGACGGCCGCACGGCGCGGGCGGTCCACCTCGGGCCACGGCCGCTGCTCGGTCAGCAGCTCCACCGAGCCCTGGGACCAGTCCACGTGGGACGTCGGGTCGGTGACGTTCAGCGTCTGCGGGAGGATTCCCTGACGCATCGCCATGACCATCTTGATGACACCGCCCACGCCAGCGGCGGCCATGGTGTGCCCGATGTTCGACTTCAACGAGCCGAGCCACAGGGGCTGTTCGGGGGAGCGCTCCTGCCCGTACGTCGCGATCAGGGCCTGCGCCTCGATCGGGTCACCGAGCTTGGTCCCCGTACCGTGCGCCTCCACGGCATCGACGTCCGTACCCGTCAGGCCGGCGTTGGCCAGCGCTTGGCGGATGACACGCTGCTGCGAAGGACCATTCGGCGCGCTCAGACCATTGCTCGCACCGTCCTGGTTGACCGCCGAACCCCGGATCACCGCCAGCACCGGGTGGCCGTTGGCCTGGGCATCGGACAGCCGCTCCAGCAGCAGGACGCCCGCGCCCTCGCCCCACGCCGTACCGTCCGCACTCGCGGAGAACGCCTTGCAGCGGCCGTCCTGCGACAACCCCTGCTGTCGCGAGAACTCCACGAACATCCCCGGCGACGACATCACCGTCGCACCACCGGCCAGGGCGAGCGAGCACTCACCCCGTTGCAGCGCCTGCGCCGCCAGGTGAAGGGCCACCAGGGAGGAGGAACAGGCCGTATCCACGGTCAGCGCCGGCCCCTCCAGGCCGAGGGTGTAGGAAATACGGCCCGAGGCGACACTCGCCGTATTACCGGTGAGGAGGTACCCCTCCGTCCCCGGCGCCGGCTCCGCCAGACGCGGACCGTACTCCGCCGTCATCGCACCGACGAACACACCCGTCCGACTGCCCTTGAGCGACTGCGGAACAATCCCCGACCGCTCCAACGCCTCCCACGCCGTCTCCAGCAGCAAGCGCTGCTGCGGATCCATCGCCAACGCCTCACGCGGCGAGATCCCGAAGAACTCCGCGTCGAACCCGTCCGCACCCTGCAAGAAGCCGCCGTAACGCGCATACGACTTGCCGGGCACACCCCGCTCGGCGTCGTACAGACCCTCGATGTCCCAGCCACGATCCTCCGGCCACCCACCAATCGCGTCCCCGCCCTCGGCGACCAGGCCCCACAGCCCCTCCGGCGACACCACCCCACCCGGATACCGGCACGCCATGCCCACAATCGCCAACGGCTCATCGGACACGTCCTCGACTCCGGCAAGGACCGCGTCCACGGCGTCCGGGTCGGGCGCACCCACCAGGTCGCGAACGATGTGGCGAGCAAGAACGGCGGGGGTCGGGTAGTCGTAGACGAGCGAGGACGGCAGGGCGATGCCGAGGTCGGCGGCCAGGCGGCTGCGCAGCTCGACGGAGGTGAGCGAGTTGTAGCCCAGGTCCTTGAAGGGCAGTTCGGAATCGATCGCATCGGCGCTGTCGTATTCGAGGATCTCGGCGGTGTGGCGGCAGATCAGACCCGTGATCAGCTTCTGACGCAGAAGAGCGCCCTGCTTGCCGGTGAGCTTGCGCACCCGGCTCGCCCACTCCCCCAGTACGCCTTCCGGCTCCTGCTCCGGCGCCTCCTCCGCTATGGCAACGGAGCGGCTGTCGAGGGCGTCGGGGACGTCGATCCAGTAGCGCTTGCGCTGGAAGGCGTACGTAGGGAGCTTGACCCGGTTCCCGCCGGTCAGGAAAGCGGTCCAGTCGACCTCGGTCCCGCTGGCGTACGCGGTGCCCAGCGCTCGCAGCAGAGCGCGGGGCTCTTCGCTGCGGACGTTGAGCACGGAGGCGGCGGTCGGGGTGTCCAGGGTGTTCTGAACGAGGGAGGTCAGGACCGGGTCCGGGCCCAGTTCGAGATACGTGGTGATGCCCTGGGCGTCCAGAGTGCTGATGCCATCGGCGAAACGGACCGCCGCGCGGATCTGGCGCGCCCAATAGGCGGGGCTGGTCAGCTCGTCCGCGACCTGTCCGGTCACGTTCGATATGACCGTGATCTGCGGCTCGTTGAACGTCAGTGAGCGGATCGTCTCCTCGAACTCCGTCAGGGCCGTGTCCATGTGCGCGGAGTGGAAGGCGTGCGAGACCGTGAGGCGCTTGACCTTGACCCCGCGCCCACGGAACAGCTCCTCCAGCGCCTCAACCGCGTCCGCGTCACCGGAGACGACGACCGCTGCGGGGCCGTTCACCGCAGCGAGCGACACGGCCTCGCCGAGCTCGGGCAGGACGTCGGCTTCGGGGGCGGCGATGGCGAGCATGGCCCCGCCCGCGCGGGCGGCCTGCATCAGCCGCCCGCGTACCGCGACCAGAGCACACGCGTCCTCAAGCGAGAACACCCCCGCTGCGTACGCGGCGGTCACCTCACCGATCGAGTGACCGATCAGCGCATCAGGACGCACCCCGAACGACGACACCAACGTGAAAAGAGCCGACTCAAGGGCGAACAGGGCGGCCTGCGTGAACCGGGTCTGATCCAGCGCTGGATCACCCCCGAACACCACGTCCTTCAGTGACCGGCCGAGATGCCCGTCCAGATACGCACACGCCGCATCGAACGCCTCCGCGAACACCGGGAACGCCTCATACAACTCCCGGCCCATACCGGCCCGCTGGCACCCCTGCCCCGTGAACAAGAACGCCGTCCCCGCAGCACCCACAGCACGTCCACCACGGACAGCTTCGAGCGCCGTGACCAGCTCGTCGCGGTTCGCGCCCACCACCACCGCACGGTGCTCAAAAACCGTGCGCGACGACACCAGCGAATACCCGACATCTAGCAGCGACGCGTCAGAAGTACGTACGAACTCGGCGAGCTTGTCCGCCTGCGCACGCAACGCCTCCGCACTCCGCGCGGAGACCACCCACGGAACCAGCCCGGGCTCCGCACCTTCTGCAAGGGGGGCCCGCTCGGGTGCCGGCCGCAGAATCAGGTGGCAGTTCGTCCCGCCCATCCCGAACGACGACACACCCGCAACACGGGCCCCCTCCCAAGCCCCTGTTCGGGTCTGGACCCGCAGATTCAACGCATCGAGATCAATCGCAGGATTAGCCGACTCAAAGTTCAGACTCGCCGGCACCACCCCATACCGCACCGACATCGCGGCCTTGATCAGACCGACGATCCCCGCCGCGCCCTCCAAGTGCCCGACATTCGTCTTCGCCGAGCCCACTAGAAGGGGCTCGGAACGCCCCGGCGCATTCCCCAGCACCAACCCCAGAGCCGCAGCCTCGACCGGGTCACCCAGCGCCGTTCCGGTCCCGTGCAGTTCCACGTAACCGACCTCGCCCGGCGCCACACCCGCACGCTCACACGCAAGCCGCAACACCCCGGCCTGACCCTCCACACGCGGAGCCGTCAGACCATCACCACCACCATCATTGTTGACCGCACCCCCCGCGATCACACACACCACATCATCACCCTCAGCGACCGCATCCTCCAGCCGCTTCAGAACAACAAGACCCCCACCCTCACCCCGCACATAACCATTCGCCCGACCATCGAAAACAAACGCACGCCCATCCGGCGACAACCCACCGAACTTCGACACCGCCACCGAAGACTCCGGCGCCAGCATCAAATTCACCCCACCCGCCAACGCCAACGACACCTCACCACGACGCAACGCCTCACACGCCTGATACACCGCCACCAACGCCGACGACTGACCCGAATCCACCACCAACGACGGACCCGTCAAACCCAACAGAAACGACACCCGATTCGCGATCACACTCCGCGCGAGACCCGTCGACGTGAAGGCACCAATCCCCTCCACACCACCCCGCCGCGCCAGAACCGCATAATCATCCGCCATCGCCCCCACGAACACACCAGCGGCAGACCCCCGCACCGAACCCGCCACCACACCGGCGTCCTCGAACGCCTCCCACGCCAACTCCAACACCAACCGCTGCTGCGGATCCATCGCCACAGCCTCACGCGGCGAAATACCAAAAAACCGCGCGTCAAAACCATCAACCCGACTCAAAAACCCCGCACGCCGAGCAACCGACCTCCCCGCCACCGACGGATCCGGATCATAAAACCCCTCACCGTCCCAACGATCCGAAGGCACCTCACCCACCGCATCGAGCCCACCGACCAGCCCCTCCCAAAACTCCCCCGGCCCACCCTCAGCACCCGGGAAACGGCACGACATACCGACAACGGCAATAGGGCCGACAGGGCCGTTTTTCGGCATGCCAAAGTCCGGATTCATGATGCCTGTCTCCACTTCGTCACCAGGTCGCACCGCAGGGGTCCAAGCCGATCGTCACAACGCCGGCTAAAGCCCGTCTTGCGTGCTCACTGGACTCCGACGTGCTCGAGAATGTCGAGCTGCAAGTCGATCGGCAGGTCCTGCCGACGGGAAATGCTGAGCTTGCGGTAGATCCGCGTGAGGTGCTGCTCGACCGTGCTCGTCGTGACGAACAGCTTGGCCCCTATCTCCCGGTTCGTGTATCCGGCGGAGGCCAGGGCGGCCACGCGCCGTTCGGACTGGCTGAGCAGGCCGACGTCGGGCTCGGCGGCCGCCGGGGCGCAGCGCCGCACCTCGGCGGCGGCGTCTCCGCGCCGCCGGTCCGGCAGTATCTCCCCGCAGAGCGGTGTCGCGTCGCACTCGTCGGCCAGTCGCCACGCGCGCCTGATGACGGAGCCCGCGCGCGGTCCCTCGCCCAGGGTCTGGAGGCTCCGGCCGAAGTCGGCCACGGCCTTGGCGAGTTCCAGGCGGTCACCGCAGCCGCGCAGGTCTGCGATGGCCCGGGTGAGGAGGGCCGGCCGGCCGTGGGCCTCCTCGGTCGCGGCGTGCAGGCGCAGCGCCATGCCGCGCGTCCGCGCGCCGATACCCGGGACGGCGAGCTGCGCCGTGGTCAGCACGCGTGCCTCACCGGGGCGGCGCAGCCGCAGCAGGGCGTCGGCGGCGTCGACGCGCCAGGGCAGTCCGCCGGGGTGGTCCAGGCCCCACCGCCCGGCCAGGCGGCCCACGTCGAGGAACTCGCTCAGGGCGGCCTGGGAACGGTGTGTGGCCAGGTAGTACCGGCCCCGTGCGTGCAAGTACGGCAGGGCGTGCACGGTGCCGGGCAGGTGGTCGGGAAGCTGGTCGGGCAGGGGCAGCGGAAGGTGCCGGGCGGCGTCGTCGTAGCGGCCCATGGCGGTGAGCGCGGTCACGAGGACCGCGACGGGGCGGTACATGAACGTTCCGCCGCGTCCCGCGACCGCCGCCACGGCAGCGCTCGCCGCGCGCTCGGCACCGGCGAGGTCACCGAGGTGGACGAGTGCCTCGCCGCGCAGCGAGGCGAACATGGCCTGCCAGCCTCGGGCCCGGCGGTGCTCGGCATCGGCGTGCAGTTCCCCGCACCGGGCGGCGGCCCGGCGCGGGTGCCCGGTGTGGAGCAGGATGCGTACGGCCTGGACCAGCGGTTCGAAGGTGTCGTGGGCCAGCGGGGTTTCCTCAAGCAGCCGTTCGGCGGTGGCCGCTGCCCGGGGGCCGCCGGGGTGGGTCCACAGCGCGGCGCAGAGGAGGGTTTCGTCGCTCTCCGAGGCGGGTGGGACCGCGAAGAGGTCACGCAGGGCGCCGGCGCCGGAGGGCGCGAGCCGCAGTGCCTCCGCCGCCTCCGCCACCCGCCCCTGGGCGACGAGCAGACGGGCCAGCGAGCCCGTGGGGGCGCCGGAGCGTCCGGCACGCAGTGCGGCGAGCGGAGCGTCGAGGTGCTGTTCGGCGGCGGCGGGGGTGAGGCGCCAGGTGAGGGCGGCGAGCTGGAGGCCGATCCGCCACCGGGTCGGTTCGTCGTCGGTGCCGGCGTGGGCGAGTTGCAGGCAGGCGGCGGCGCGTTCGGTCTCGTCGGCGGCGAGGGCCTGCTGTCCGGCCTCGCAGAGCGTACGCACGGCCCAGTCGCCGGGAGCGCTGCCGTGGACGCGCAGATACGAGGCGACGGTCTCGGCTTCGGCCCGGTCGGCGTACAGGACCTCGGCCGTACGGCCGTGCAGACGGGTGCGCTCGGCCGCTCCGAGGGTCTCCAGCGCGGCGGCGGCGATGTCGGGATGCCGCAGTACGGACCCGTCGGTGAGTCCGGTCTCGTCCAGTGCGGCGAGGGCCCGGGCGGCTTCCGCGGGGGCTGCCCCGGCGATGGCGGCGGCGCGTTCGACGGTGGCGTGGGTCCCGAGGACGGCCAGGGCGCGGGCGAGATCGCGGGCGGGGTGGCCGCAGCGCTGGAGGCAGGCCCGCACCGCGTCGGCGAACGGTCCCGCCGGTTCGGGGCGGGCGGTGTCGTACTCGGACAGCAGGGCTCTGAGCAGCAGCGGATTGCCACCGGTGCGCGCGTACAGGCGGTCGGCCGATTCGCCGCGCGCCCCGCCCCGGAGGCGGTCGCGCAGGAGGGCGGCGGTGGCGGTGCGGTCGAGGCGGCCGAGGCGGATGCGGTCGAAGCCCGGGTGGCGCAGCAGTTCGGTGACGGCGTCGCGGGCGTCCGCGCCCGGGCCGCCGAGCGGGCCGGTGAGCACGATGAACAGGCCGGTGCCACGCGGTGCCCGGGTCGAACCGGTCAGGCAGGCGAGGGAGGCCGCGTCGGCGTACTGGAGGTCATCGAGGCAGACGACGAGCGGTGCGGGACTGTCCAGCCCCCGGACGGCCGCGTTGAAGGCGGTGGCCGTGAAGGGGGCGGGGTCGGCCCCGGGAGTGCGCAGTGCCTCGGCCCATTCGTCCAGCGCGCGGTGGCCCGTGGCGGACCCTTCGGGGGTGGCGGCGGCCCACAGCACGGTCGCGCCACGTTCGCGGGCGGTGTCGGCGACGGTCCTGAGCGTTTCGGACTTCCCGCACCCGGCGGCCCCTTCGATGAGCACGATGGCGGTCGCACCGGCCTCCGCCGCGGCAAGGGCGGCGTTCAGCCGGGCGAGTTCGGTGTCCCGGGACAAGAGCGTCATCAGCCATTTCCCCCGTTGCGCGGCGTCACTTGTCCGCCCAGCGTAGGGACCGGCCGAGGGGCTCACCCGCGCTCCGCAGTGGCCAGTTATTGCCTGGCCACAACTCCGCGCGCCGGTCAGCCGACGGCGGTACCGAGCCGCTCCTTGCCCAGGGCCGCCAAGTCGTCGGCGATGGCACGGGTCACCGCGTCCTGCTGCGGGGTGAGGTAGAAGTGGCCGCCGGGGAAGCTGCGAAAGGTGAAGTTTCCGGAGGTGTGCTCGCGCCACTCCATCGCCTCGTACAGGCTCACGCGGGGGTCGGACTCCCCGGTGAGCACGCTGAGCGGGCAGCTCAGCGCCGTGTCCCGGCCGGGGTCGGGGCGGTAGCGGTACGTCTCGATGGCCTTGAAGTCGGCGCGGATGGCGGGCAGCACCATGCGGACGATCTCCTCGTCGGCGAGCACCCCCGGGTCGGTACCGGCCAGTTGCTGGATCTCCGCGATGAGGGCGTCGTCGCCCTTGGTGTGCACGCTGTCGGGGCGCGGCATGTGCGGGGCGCGGCGGCCGGAGACGATCAGGCCGAGCGGCGGTTCGCCCTCCGCCTCCATGCGGCGGGCGAGTTCGAACCCCAGTACGGCGCCCATGCTGTGTCCGAAGAGGACCAGCGGGCGGTCGGCCCAGGGGCGCAGCGCCTGGTGGATGGCGTCGACGAGTTCCTCGGTGACGGTGATCGGAGGCTCGTGGCGGCGGTCCTGGCGGCCCGGGTACTGGATGGCCAGGACGTCGGCGTGGGCGGCCAGGGCCTGGGAGAAGGAGAAGAAGGCGGAGGCCGTGCCCCCCGCGTGCGGGAGGCAGACGAGGCGGTACGGCTGCTCGGGGGCCGGGTGGAAGCGGCGGACCCACAGCTCCGTGTCGGTGTCGTTGGTGCTCATCCCGTTCCTGCTCCTCGTCGTTGCCCGGTACGCGTCGAGTGCGCGGGGGGCAAGGTAGCGGTGGGGGGTTAAGCGGTACTTGTGCGGGTGAGTCCGCCGCTCTCGGTGAGTTTCACCTCGGACGCGTACCGGCCCGCCGCCGAGCAGCTGCGGGGCGCCGGCTCCGACTGAAGGGCGGACACCGCACGGCCTCTGGATGGAGTACGAAG
Source organism: Streptomyces sp. NPDC097595 (assembly GCF_044761525.1). Taxonomy (NCBI): domain Bacteria; kingdom Bacillati; phylum Actinomycetota; class Actinomycetes; order Kitasatosporales; family Streptomycetaceae; genus Streptomyces; species Streptomyces sp. NPDC097595. The sequence goes on from NZ_JBIWCN010000034.1 coordinate 27,590, forward strand.
AATCGTTACGCCGGGCCCCGCGCGGGTGACCCCGCGCATCCGGGGGCCCCGCTCGGGGGATGGACCTGCGGGTCCGACAGCTCGCCGGGGCCCGGCGTCGGGGCGGCCGCGCATGCCCCGGATCGGCACGGGTGCATCGACATGGGTTTCATGAGGCTTCGTCAGGGGGCGGCCGCCGCGTTCGGCGCGCTCGCTCTCCTCGCCGCGCAGTCGGGGTCCGCGAGCGCCGCAGCGGGGGACTTCTCCTACACGTACGCCGGGCTCGACGGCATGCCGCGCACGGTCACCCTGCACGAGCCCCCGAGCCCCGGCTGCGTCACGCTCCCCGAGGTCGCCGACACCCGCGCCTCCGAGCCGGCCTTCGCCCCGCAGAACGGGACCGACGAGTGGGCCATGGTGTTCACCGGGACCGACTGCACCGGCGACTCCTGGACCCTGCGTCCGCACGGACTCCCCGCGTCCGACCAGCTCAAGCTGCGCTCGGTCTACCTGACGGGGCGTCACTGAAGCCTCAGCCGAGGATGAACGGGAGCCGCGCCGCCAGGCCGCCCAGGTCCGCCGTCTGCGCGGAGGTCGGGGCACTGCGCCCCGTGCCGATCCGCAGCGCGTCGGCGTCCGTGAGCGAGGCGGGGAACGCGGCGCCCGCGACGGCCTCCAGCGCTCGGCGGGCCACGGCCAGGGTCTCGGCGGGCGGTTCGGGGGCGGCGGGCAGGTGGGCCACGAGGTCGAGGTGGTGCAGGGTGCCTTCGAGGACGTACGCGGAGAGGTAGTCGGCGACCGTGAGGACCATGTCCTGCGTACGGACCCGGGCGGCCGGGTCCGCGAGACCGGCGGCGCGGACTGCGGCCGTGCCGACGTCGTCGATGTGGTGCTTGAGCCAGCGCGGTTCGCCGTACGCCGCCGCCAGCCGGGGGATCAGCGCGTCGAGCGGGTCGTCGCCGGTCGGGGGCTCGGGCAGGAGGCTCCAGTAGCCGGGCGCGTCGGTCGTGGCGGGCTCGTCGGCGGGGGTGACCAGGGTGATCAGGACGTCCTGCGCGTCGATGACCAGGTGGCACACCAGGTCCCGGACGAGCCACCCCGTACAGCCGGAAGGTTTCCCGAAGTCCTCATCGGGAAGACCGGCCACGGCGTCGAGCAGAGCTGACCAGGAACGCGAAAACGGATGCATGAGCCCCACGCTAGGGCGTGCACGTCTCATCCGTAGTGGCGCAATTGCGGCCACGTCTCGGCCCAGGAGCGGCGCGGCCCCGTACAGACGTAGACGTGACCGCCCTGTTCCACGTTGTGCATGCCGTACGGGTTGGTGAGGCCGGCGGCCACGGTGACGTGCCGGAAGTACCGGCGCAGCTGGGCCTCGTAGCCCGGGGCGTGCTCCGGGCCGGGGGCGACCGCGAGGACCGTGGTGGCGGCCGGGTCGCCGGGGCCCCACCACCAGTCGGTGTTGTGGGCGCTCACGGCGTGCGGCAGGCCGGTGCCGCGCCCGAGTTCGTTGATGGCGCCCGCTTCTCCGTAGTCGGCCGTGTAGATCACCGCGTGTGCGCGCTGCTCCTGCGGCAGCCCGTCCCACACCTGGCTCACGGTGCCGACGAGTTGGGGCCAGCCCAGGGTCTCCCCCGTGTTCGTGCTGACGCCGTACGTCCAGGCGACCGCGCCCGGCGGCAGGACGGGCAGGACGATGACGGCGAGCACGGTGGTCGAGGCCGCCGTCGCGATCATGAGGTCCCGCAGGCGGTCCCGGCGGGCGTACAGCCACCCGTCGAGCCCGACGGCACCGGCCGCCAGCAGGCATACGTACAGACCGCCCAGGTAGTAGATCTGGGCGCCCGTGGTCACGGCGAACAGCACGAACAGCACGGCGTACGCGGCGACCAGGCACTGCCACAGGGGCCGGCCGGAGCGCCACAGGAAGCGCAGGCCCGCGAACCAGAGGAGCACCGTGGCGAATCCGGCCGTCGCGAGCTGGCCGACGATCCAGGTGGGGATGTGCCCCGGGCCTCCGTTCTTCTCGTTGAGCGCCCGGGTCATGTCGAACATGGCCCAGTCGTGGTGCGCCTGCCACCACAGGTCCGGCAGCACGAGCAGCACGGCGAGCGCCGCCCCCGCCAGGAGCCACCGGTCGGCCACCGTGCGCCGGGCCGGGCCGAGCAGGACGGCGGCCACCAGGACGATGCCGAAGATGCCGGCGAGGTGGTTGAACTCGGCCCCGATCCCGACGAGCGCCCCGGCCGCGAGCCACCAGCGGGTGTCGCCGGTGCGGCCGATCCGTACGACCACGAGTGCGATCGCCGCCCAGGCCAGCACCTCGTACGCCGTGGTGTTGGCGACGTGCGCGCCGCCCAGGAGCACGGGCATGGCGGCGGTCGCGACCGCCGCGAGGAGCTGCGTCCGCCGGGCGCCGCCGAGCTCACGCGCCGTCAGCCCGCCCACGACCACCGTGCCGGCGGCGGCCAGCGCGGGCCACAGCCGCAGCCCGGCCTCCGACGCACCGAACAGCTCCAGCGAGACGCGCGCCAGCAACGGGGCCAGGACCGGCTGGTCCACGTAGCTCGCCTGGAGGTGCCGGGCGCAGTCGAGGAAGTACAGCTCGTCGATGTGGAAGCCGTAGCGCGTGGACAGCGCCATGAGGAGGACGAAGACCCCGCCGGCGACGAGGAGGACGCGGCGGTCGGGCGGGGCGAGGGGGTGGCTCGCGGTGGCCGGTGCGGGTGTTTCCGTGTCGTCCGCCATGTCGTACGTCCCCCTGGGTTCCGGCGGCCCGGGGCGTCGTCCGCGGCCCGGGCGGCCCGTACGCTGCCAGGCCGCCCACACCCTAATCCTCTTCCCTGTCAAGACCGTTGGGGCCCTCTCAGCGCCCCGGCCAGGCGAGGTCGTCCACGGCGAGGAACGGTTCGGCGGCCAGCGTCGCCGGGGTGGCCCCGGTGAACGCCATGACGTCGCGGTGCAGGTGGGACTGGTCGGCGTACCCCGCGTCGGCGGCCACCCGGGCCGGGCCCTCGCCCGCGACCAGGCGGTGGGCGGCGTGGTCGAAGCGGACCAGGGTCGCCGCGCGCTTGGGCGGCAGGCCGAGCTGGGAGCGGAAGCGGGACCACAGCCGCTTGCGGCTCCACCCGACGTCGGCGGCGAGCTCCTCGACCCGGGGCAGCCCGTGCCCGTCGGTGAGCCGCCGCCAGGCCCAGGCCAGCTCCGGGTCCACCGGTGCCCCGGCCGCGTAACGGCGGGTGATCAGGGCGTCCGCGAGCGCGAAGCGGGCCTGCCAGGACGGGGCTTCGCCGAGCTGTTCGCGGATCCGGGACGCCTCGCGGCCCCACAGGGCGTCCAGCGGGACGACGGCGCCGTCGAGCTCGGCGGGCGGCACGCCGAGGACCGCGCGGGCGATCACCGGGGACAGCCGCACCTGCACGCACTCCACGTTCTCCCCGCGCACCCGCACCGCTCCCCCGGACCCGAGCCCGGGTCCGGCGACGAGGCACCCGCGCTGCCGCTCACCCGTGGCGCGGTCGAGCACGGGCGTACCGGCGCCGAATTCGAGGAGCAGCGTGACCGCCGGGTGCGGGACCATGCGCAACGCGCCCAGGTCGTGCACGCCGAACCCGGCCATGGTGACTCCGGCCACCCGGCTCGGCCGCTGCGGACGGGCGACGTCCCACACAGCCGTACCGTGCATGAACGTGGGCACCCCTCCATGCTACGAGGGCGCCGCGACGGGTAAGCCGACCGCCGGAACATTCGTTCAATACGCGGGCGGGGCCGGTCGCGACAGTGGGGGCATGACTGCTTCCAGGACCACCGAGTCGTCGTTCCTCACGCTGGGCGACGGCGACACCCTCCATGTGTGCCAGGACGGGCCGCGCGCGGCCCCCGTGCTCCTGCTGATCCACGGCTCGGCGTCCTCGGCGCGCTCGTGGGACGCGCTGGTGCCCCTGCTGACGGCGCCCGGGACCCACCGCGTCGTACGGGTCGATCTGCTCGGGCACGGCCGGTCGGACAAGCCGGACGACGGCCGCTACGCGATTCCGGACCAGGCGCGGCGGGCCGGCGAGGTGCTGGACCGGCTCGGTGCCGGGCGGGCCGTGGTGGTGGGCCATTCCAGCGGCGGGGTGACCGCGACGGCCCTCGCCGAAGAGCGCCCCGGGCTGGTGTCCGCGCTGGTGCTCGTCAACACCGGGCCGAGCCTGGGCGCGTTCATCGCTACCGGCTCCGGCGCCGCCGCCCCCGCGCAGTGGCCGCCGAGCGACGAGCAGATCCGGCAGTTCGCGAGCACGGGCTTCAGCCGCCCCGGCTACCGGGTGCCGGACGCGCTGCTCGGCGAGGTGCGCGCCATGACGCCGCACTCCTTCGCGGCCACCATGCGGGCCACCCGCGCCTATCTGGAGGAGCGCGCGCTGCCGGAGCGCCTGGCGGTGCCCGGGAAGCCGCTGCTGGTGCTCTTCGGCGAGGACGACCGCCGCTGGCGCTCCTCGTCCGCCGCCGACTACCGCGCCGTGCCGGGCGCCCGGGTGGAGCTGCTGCCGGGGCTTGGGCACTCGCCGATCCTGGAGGACCCGCCCCGGGTCGCCGGGCCCCTGCTCGACTTCGCCGCGCTCCACGGCTGAGGGGAGGGCGTCGTGCGGATTCTCGTCTCCGGGGCCGGGATCGCCGGTCCGGTGCTGGCCCACTGGCTCACCCGGTACGGCTTCGAGGTCACCGTCGTGGAGCGCGCCCCGGCGCCGCGCAGGACCGGCGGCCACGCGGTCGACCTCTTCCGGCCCGCCGTGGACATCTCGGAGCGGATGGGGGTGCTGCCGCGCATCGAGGAGCGGGCCACCGGAACCGACCGGCTGAGCGTCTTCCGGGAGGGCGCCCGGCGGCCCGTCCGGGCGGACCTCACCAAGATCTTCAGCGGTGCCTCCGACCGGCATGTCGAGGTCATGCGGGACGACCTCACCACGATCTACCACGACGCCACCCGCGACGACGTCGAGTACCTCTTCGGCGACTCGGTCACCTCTGTGGCCTCCGAGGACGCGACCGGGTGCGAGGTGACGTTCGAGCACGCCGCGCCGCGCCGCTTCGATCTCGTCGTCGGCGCGGACGGGCTGCACTCCACCGTGCGCCGCCTCGTCTTCGGCGCGGACGCGGGCCGCAGCTCCTTCCTCGGGGCCTACTTCGCGGTGCTGAGCCTGCCGAACGTCTCCGGCCTGGACGGGGAGTTGCTGATGCACGTCGGGGTGGGGCGCACCGCCGGTGCGTACGGGGCGCGCCACCTGGACGACGCACGGGTCCTGTTCCTGTTCCGGAGCGCGCGCGAACCCGACTGGGACCACCGGGACGTACCCCGGCAGAAGGAGCTGGTGCGCGGGGCGTTCGCCGGGCTGCATCCCCAGGTGGACGGGTGGCTGGAGGAGCTGGACCGTACGCCGGCGTTCTACTTCGACTCGATCAGCCGGCTGGAGATGGACAGCTGGTCGCGGGGGCGGGTGACGCTCGTCGGGGACGCGGGCTACTGCCCCGGTCCTGCGGTCGGCGGCAGCACCACGCTGGCCGTGGTCGGCGCGTACGTGCTGGCCGGGGAGCTGGCCCGGGCCGGGGGCGACCACGAGCGGGCGTTCCCGGCGTACGAGCGGGTGATGGCGGAGCACGTACGCGGCAGCCAGGCGGTGGCGTCGAGCGCGGCGCGGACGCTGATCCCCACGTCCCGGGTGGGCGGCTGGGGCCTGGCGCAGGGGGCCCGGCTGGTCTCCGCCCTGCCGGCGGGGCCGGGCCGCGCGCTGCTCCGCCTCACGACGCGCAGCGCGCGGCTCTACGACGCGATGGCCGTCGAGGACTACGCGCCTGCCGGCGGGGGTCACCGGACGCGGTCGTAGCCGGGGCGATGACGCACGCCACAATCGCGCCATGTCACATCCGAGGGCCCCGCCCCCATCCCCTGGTTGTCAGCGACCGATGGAGGAAGGACCGATCATGAGCGCACAGCGGGAGACTCGTACGGACGGCACCCACCACGTGGTGGTTCTGGGGGCCGGGTACGCGGGCATGGCCGCCGCCGTGCAGCTGGCGGCCCGGACCGGGAAGCGGCGCGACGCGGTGCGGGTGACCGTCGTGAACGCGGGGGAACGCTTCACCGAGCGGATGCGGCTGCACATGACCGCCGCCGGCCGCCCCCTCGACGCGATGGGCATCCCGGAGATGCTGGAGGGCACGGGCGCGCGGTTCACGCGGGGCTGGGTGACGGCGGTGGACGCCGGGGCCAGGACCGTACGCATCGACGACGAGCACGACCTGCCCTACGACACGCTGGTGTACGCGCTGGGCGGGGTCGCCGACACCTCGCCGGTGCCGGGCGCGGACGACTACGCGTACACCCTGAGCAGCGCCCAGGACGCGCAGCTGCTCGACGACCGGCTGAAGGCCCTCGACGGCGAGGACGACGAGGGCGGTGCAGGCATCCACGGCACCGTGGTCGTCGTCGGCACCGGGCTCACCGGCATCGAGTCGGCGGCGGAGATCGCCGAGCGGTACCCCCGCCTCGACGTCGTCCTGCTCGGCGGCGAGCAGCCCGGCGCGACCATGAACGCCAAGGCGGCGGCGCATGTGCGGGCCGCACTCGACCGGCTGGGTGTACGCGTGCGCGGTGGCGTCCGCGTGGCGAAGGTGCTCGCCGGTTCGGTGGAGTTGGAGGGCGGCGAGAGCATCGCGGCCGATGCGGTCCTGTGGACGGGCGGCACCCGGGTGGCACCGCTCGCCGCAGCGGCCGGCCTGGACGTGGACGCGCGCGGACGCATCGTCACCGACCGGGCGCTGCGTTCCGTTTCGCACCCGGAGGTGTACGCGGTCGGCGACGCGGCCGCGATCCGCCAGGGCTACGGGGTCATGCACGGGACCTGCCAGGGCGGCATGCCGACCGGGGTGCACGCGGCGCTGTCGATCGACCGGGTGCTGCGGGGCAAGGAGCCCAGGCCGTTCCGGTTCGGCTACTACCACACGCCGGTGAGCCTGGGCCGGGGCGACGCGGTCGTGCAGTTCACCCGGCCCGACGACAGCCCGCGCCGGATCTGCCTGGTGGGGGCGGTGGCCGTCCGGTACAAGGAGACCGTGACAGCCTCGCCCTGGCCGACGTACGGCCGTATGAAGAAGATGCCCGCATCGGGCGCGTTCTGGCCTCGCGGAGGCCGCTTCACCCGCATCCGACGTATCCGGGGGGACAAGTGACCGACGCCGACGACCGTTCCGCCCAGCCCGGCCAGCAGGTCTTCCTGGAGTACCGGCGGCTGCTGTTCTCCGTGGCGTACCGCGTCCTCGGCACCGCCGCCGATGCCGAGGACTGCGTCCAGGACGCCTGGCTCAAGTGGTCCGCCGCCGACCGTTCGCAAGTGGCCGACCCCAAGGCGTATCTGACCCGGATCGTGACGAACCTGGCGCTGGAGCGGCTGCGGTCCGCCCGGTACAAGCGGGAGACGTACGTCGGGCCGTGGCTGCCGGAGCCCATCCTGACCGGCGGCACCCCCTCCGAGCCCGTCCCGGACGGCGAATCGGCCGCGCTGGGCGCCGAGTCGGTGTCGATGGCCATGCTGGTGGTCCTCGAAACGCTCAGTCCGCTGGAGCGCGCGGTGTTCGTGCTGAAGGAGGTGTTCGCCTTCAGCCACGCCGAGATCGCCGAGGCGGTGGAGCGTTCCGAGGCGGCGGTGCGGCAGGCCGCGCACCGCGCCCGTGAGCATGTGCGGGCCCGGCGCCCGCGCTTCGAGGCGGACCGGGCGCGGCAGCGCGAGGCGGCGGAACGTTTCCACGCCGCCGCGACGGGCGGTGACGTCAACGCGCTCCTCGAACTCCTCTCCCCCGACGTCACCCTGTGGACCGACGGCGGCGGCAAGGTCCGCCAGGCGCTGCGCCCGGTGACCGGCGCGGCGACGGTGGCCGGCTGGTTCTCGGCGATCGGCACGGTCGCCTACCAGGGCGTCGAGCCCGCCGACATGAGGGCCGAACTCGTCGAGATCAACGGCGGTCCGGGCATGGTGTTCAGCGGCCCGGACCGTGTCATCGCCACCATGACCTTCGACTTCGACGCGCGGGGGCGCATCACCGCAATCCACAACGTGGCCAACCCGGACAAGCTGCGGGCGGTCACCGAGGGTGTCGCGTACGACGTCGGGGCACGGTAGCCGTCGCCCTCGCCCGATCGGGTCGAAAACGGGCGGCGCCGCTCCGCCTGCCGCACCTGCCGGTGCCACGGCTACAAGATCGTCAACGAGTCGCCACCGGCTCGGCGGAGCGCGCCCGTTCGTCGCGGCGCCACGTCACCGACACGGCCGGGCCTCAGCCCGGACCCGTACGAAGGAGATCCCGTGATCGCACAGGGCAAGCGGATCCTCGGCTCCCTGGCCATGGCATTCGCCGCCGCGGCCTCGCTGACCGTCGCCGTCCCCGTAGGGTCCGCCTACGCCATCGACCACGTGGAGTGCGTCGGCGGCGCGGACTTCCTGAAGATCTACTCCCACCTCGACGGCCGTCAGAGCGTCGACTGCTACGCCAACGCGGGCCGGACCGACTTCGGCGGCTGGTGGGCGGACCGGATCGTCACCGGCAACAACGACCTCATCTACTACGACGTCAACGGGGACTCGGTCCGGATCAACCGCTGGACGGACATCACGTTCCCGAACAACCCGCCCCGGATCAAGAGCATCCAGATCCTCTGAGCGCCCGGGAGCGCACCACCGGTCACCGCCGCGCACGAGCGGCGGTGACCGTGGCCGTCAGACCACGTCGAACTCATTGCCCTCCGGGTCCAGCATGGCGGTGGCGTAGAAGTCCATCTCCGGCAGCTCCCTGACCTGCGCCACCGTGGCCCCGGCCCCGACCAGCCGCGCCACCGCGGCATCGACCCGCCGCTTGCGGACCTCCAGCGGAACGGCACGCCCCCCGCCCACCTTGAGGTCGAAGTGCCACCGATTCTTGACCGCCTTCGCCTCCGGAACCTTCTGGAACCACACCCGCGGCCCGTGCCCGGCCGGATCCACGATCGACTCCGGTACGTCCCCGGCCCCGGGCGGCAGTTCCTCCTCGGGCACCCCCATGTCCTCCCAGTAGGCGCGCCAGCTGACATGCCCCTCCGGCGGCGGCTCGGGGACGTAATCCAGGGCCTCGGCCCAGAAGGCCACCATCCGCTGCGGATCGGCACAGTCGATCGTCAGCTGCACGGACATCTCGGCCGCCCTCTCTGTCTCCATCGCCGGAGCATCCCAGACGGGTCCGACAACGAGGCGCCTTGACCTCAAGTCCGCTTGAGGAATGAGGCTTGTGTCATGGATACCCAAGAAGCGCAGCGGCAGCTGCGGTACCTGACCGATCGTGCCGAGATCACCGATCTCCTGGACCGCTACCTCCATTCCCTGGACCACGGAGTCATCGACGACGAGTGGGCTCGCGCGTTCCACACCGAGGACGTCACCGCCGAGATGCCCGTGGGCACCGTCCAGGGGCGCGACGCCGTACGGGACCGCGTGCGGCGGGGTATGGCGCTGTTCGACCGGACCGTGCATTTCGGTACGAACAACGTCATCGAGGTCGACGGTGACCGGGCCACGGTTCGTGGCGCCCAGCTGAGCACCCATGTCCTCGCGGGCGGCCCGGACGATGTCTTCGTCTCCGCCGGGCACACGGAGACCGAGCTGGTCAGGACGGCCGACGGCTGGCGGGTCTCCGCCACCGCGCTGCGGATCGTATGGACACAGGGGACTCCGCCGCGCCTGCCGGCGGACTTCGCACCGGTCGCCGGCTGACGCCCGCCCGGTGTGGCGGGGGTCACGGGAACCCGCCGCACCGGCCGGAGAGGTAGGGGTGTGAGATGTGATGATCAGGAAGACCGGGAGCGTATGCGCACACGCATCAGGGCGGGCGACCGCCAGGCGTTCGCCGCGCTCTACGAGGAGTACGCGCGGCCGGTCTACAACCATGCCTACCGGCTGACGGGCGACTGGTCGGCGGCCGAGGAGGTCATGTCCGAGACCTTCCTCGCCGCCTGGCGCACCCGGCAGGCCGTCGAGCCGGAGGGCGAATCGCTGCTGCCGTGGCTGCTCGGCATCGCCACCAACAAGGCGCGCAACGCCAACCGGGGCACCGGCCGGCGCCTCGCCTTCCTGGCCCGCCGCCCCGCCCCGGAGCCCGTCGAGGACATCGCGGACGCCACGGCCGGGCAGGTGGACGACGCCCGGCGGCTCGCCGCGGTCCGGGAGGCGCTGGACGGGCTGCGCCGCCAGGACCGCGAGGTGCTGGCCCTCTGCGTCTGGTCCGGCCTCGATTACGCGGAGGCCGCCGAGGCGCTCGGCGTCCCGGTGGGCACGGTGCGGTCGCGGCTGTCCCGCGCCCGCGAACGGCTGCGGCGGCTCACGGACGAACGACTGGCCCGGGAACGGAAACAGGAACGGGAACGGAACGGCGACGCCACGGAACCCAGCCCCCGTCGCGGAGAGGTACAGGGCAGGGCCGCGTTCGTGGCCCTGCCCATCCAGGAGGAAGCCCGATGAACGACCGCACCTCCGGCCCCACCCGGGCCGAACGCGAGGAACTGGCCCGGCTGGTGCCGGTCCCGGCCGAACGGAATCTGCCCCCGGGGCGCCATCTCCACCACAAGGAAACCCTGATGCAGCTGATCGACCAGGACGGCGACCGCGCCACCGCCCGCCCCCGGCCCCGCCTCCTGCGCCCCGCCGTCCTGCTGCCCGCCGCCGGGCTGGCCCTGGGCGGGGTCCTGTTCACCACCCTCGCGGTGACCGGCCGGGACGAGACCCCCCGCACCGCCGCCACGGCCCCGGCCCCGCGCGGCGCGACCGTGCTGCTGGACCGGATCGCCACGGTCGCGTCGAAGAGCGACGCGATCGAGGTCACCGACGCGCAGTACGTGTACGTCAGGACGTTGCAGGCCGAGAACACGGGCACGTTCGGCGGTCCGGTGAAGCTGGGCAGGCCCGGTGAGCGCGAGGTCTGGATGGCGCAGAAGTCCGGACCGGTGATCGATGAGGGCCTGATCCACCAGGACGGCACGTACTACCCGATCGAGGTCGGCGTCCCCGACGGCGAGAAGCCCGTCGGCTACCCGGCCGGCCTCAACCGGCCCACGTACACCTGGCTCGCCTCCCTGCCCACCGACCCCGACGCCCTGCTCCGCCGGCTCGCCGGCGAGATCACCGCGGACCAGGACGCGCGGAACACCCCGGCCGACGAGCGGGACCCGGAACAGGACGCCTTCGAGGCCATCGGCGAACTGCTGCGGGAGACCCTGATGCCGCCGAGGACCGCGGCCGCGCTGTACAAGGCCGCGGCGAGGATCCCCGGCGTGAGCGTGGACACCGACGCGGTGGACGCGGCCGGCCGGCACGGCATCGGCGTGGCCCGTGACAACGAGCGCGCCGGCTGGCGCACCGCCTGGATCTTCGACGCGAAGACCCTGGCGTACCTGGGCGAGCGGACCTACCTCATCCGGGACACCTCCATGGGCCGGAAGGGCACCGTCACGGGCACGTCGGCGGTCCTGGAACGCGCGGTGGTCGACGCCCTCCGCGAGAAGCCGTCGACCACGGCGTGACCCGGGGACCTACCCTGACGGCATGACAGACGCGGTACGGGGAAGCGGCGAGGCGGCGCCCTGGCGTCCCGAAGGGGAACCGGGCGGGGCGCCCCTCGCCCTACCGAACGCGCTGGGCGCGCTGTGGGCGGTCCGGCACGGACAGAGCACCGCCAACGTCGCCTTCGCCGAGGCGGGCGCGGTGCGCGTGGAAGGCCGCGACCGCGACGTACCGCTGTCCGCCCTCGGACAGGCACAGGGGCGGGCGCTCGGGCGGTGGCTCGTGGAGTACGCCGGTGAGCTGGACCTCGTCGTCTGCTCGCCGTACGTACGGGCCCGGCAGACCTGGCAGGCGATGGCCGGGTACGCGGCCGGTGAGGGCGTCGCTCCGCTTCCGCTTCTCGTGGACGAGCGGTTGCGCGACCGGGAGATGGGCGTCTTCGAGCTGCACCCGCCGGCCGCCCTGGCCGCGCGCGACCCGGAGGAGGCCGCGCGCAGGGACCGCCTGGGCGAGTGGTTCTACCGCCCGCCCGGCGGGGAATCCCTCGCCGATGTCGCCCTGCGGGTGCGCGGCTTCCTCGCCGATCTGGAGCGGGGCGCGCCCGGGCGGCGCGTCCTGCTCGTCGCGCACGACGCGGCGGTCGTCGCCCTCCGCTTCGCCCTGGCGGGCCTCGGCGCGGCGACCCCCGAGGCCGTACCGCCGGTACCCAACGCCTCGCTCTCCCACTGGCAGGGCGACGGCCACCGCCTGGACCTGCGGCTCTGGGGCGGGACCGCACACCTGGAAGGCGACGGTGCCGCATGACGGGCGACGACGTGCTGGAGATCCTGGGCCTGCTGCGGGAGGCCGGTTCGGAGGTCTGGGTCGGCGGGGGCTGGGGCATCGACGCGCTGGTGGGGCGGCAGACGCGGGAGCACCAGGATCTGGACCTGATGCACCGCCTGGAGCAGGAGCCGGCGGTCCTCGCCGCTCTTGCCGCGGCCGGGTTCGCCGAAACGCTCGACTGGCGACCCGTGCGGTTCGTCGTTGCGGATACGACGGGGCGTCAGATCGATCTGCATCCGCTCGTGTTCGGCATCGACGGGGGCGCACTCCAGGAGTCGCTGGAGCCCGGGAAGCCGTTCGTCTATCCGACGGACTGCTTCGTCATGGGCAGCGTCGAGGGCCGTACCGTGCCCTGCCTGTCCGCCGCGCAGCAGGTCTCCTTCCACCAGGGTTACGAGCCCAGGGACCGGGATCTCCACGACATGGCGCAGCTCCGCGAGGCGTTCGGGATCAGCACGCACTTCTGATCCTGGAGTCGGGTGGGACCGGTAGCCCAACCGTGCACGAGAAGCGCTTGACGGCGGCTTGAGGTTCGCTCGCGAAGTTCCCCGGCGAGCTGCGTGAAACGCCGTCGCGCGCGGGACAGGGTGCTTGAATGGCCGCGATCAATACGGTATTCGACCCAGGGGGGCGAACTCCGCGATGCGGAAGTCATTTCACGCAGCACATGTCTACATGATCATCGGAGTGATCTCAGGGCTCTTCTACCGGGAGTTCACGAAGATCAAGGACTTCCACGGCGACACCCAGCTGGCGCTCATGCACACGCACCTGCTGGCGCTCGGCATGCTCGTCTTCCTGATCGTCCTCGCCCTGGACAAGGTCTTCGGACTGTCCGGCTCGAAGCTGTTCACCGCGTTCTTCTGGTTCTACAACATCGGCATCGCCATCTCGACGGCGATGATGGGCGTCCACGGCATCCTGACGGTGCTCGGCCGCGACGAGGACCACATCGCGGAGGCCGTGCCGCTGACCGCCGGGCTCGGCCACATCCTGCTGACCGTCGGGCTGATCCTGCTCTTCATCCTGCTCGGCAAGCGCGTCAACGAGCACGTCAAGCCGGCTGCCACGCCGAACGAGCCGACCGCGGAGACGGCGGGCGCCGTCTGAGCTCGCACCCCGGGGCCTCGATTATTACGCCGTAATAATCGAGGCCCCCGCTTCGTGCAACCGCGCGCCCGCTACCGCGCAGGCGCCTGGAACGTCACCTCGGGATTGCCCGGCGTCGGGCCGTCGAGCAGACCCTGCGGTACGCCCTTGAGGTGGAGGTCGAAGAAGGCGGCGACGTAGTCGCGGGTGATGTCGCCGGACCGGTCGGCCGGCAGCGGTGCCGAGGGGTCGGTGATGCCCAACTCCGCCCCGATCATGGGCAGGTCGGTGAACGTGAAGTGGCCGGAGCCGGCCACCGTGAGCCACCTCTTCCAGCCGTCGAGGCGCGCCCAGTCGCGGTCCCACGTGGTGTCGAAGGTGCCGCCGGACGTGTGGTCGACCTCGGTGCCGAGCATCATGAACGGCCGGCCCCGGAGCCCTGCGGCGGGGACCGGCTCGTAGAAGGTCCCGTCCATGTTCACGCCCGCGCGCACGCGCCGGTCGGCGGCCATCGTGGACGCGGCGGAGTTGCCGCCGATGGAGTGCCCGGCCATGCCGATGCGCCGCCGGTCGATCATCGAGGCGTACCGCCAGGCGGGGTGACCGCCCGTCAGCCGGTCCAGCAGGAACGGGACGTCCTTCGCCCGGTTACGTGCGACCTCCGCCAGCCCCGCGTCACCGACCCGCTCCACGTAGTCGCAGGCGGCGCAGGGCAGTACGCGCCCGCCCGGGAAGACGGTGGCGAGGGACTCGTGGGCGTGGTCCACCGCCGCGACGACGTACCCCCGGGACGCCAGGTCCGTCGCGAGGGACGTCAGCGTGAAGCGGCTCTGCCCGAACCCGGGCGACAGGACGACGAGCGGAAACCGCCCGCGCGCGGGCGCCGCACCGGTGCGCGCGTACGTCTCGGTGGCCCCGATCACCCCGGGGGCGACCACGCCGCCCAACCCCCTTGACTCCAGCAGCAGTTCCGCCTCCTTCGTGCTCATGTACGGGGCGCGCACCCCGCTCCCGGCCCGCGCCGGATAGAACACGGACACCAGCAGTTCGCGTGCGCCCGACTCGGGCACGTACGGGTCGGTGCGCCCGGTGTCCCGCAGGTGCACGGTGTCCTCGCCGACGGCGTACGGGCCGGACGGGGCGGGGAGCCGCAGCTGCGGGGCGGGGACGCCGGACACGGTTGCGCCGGAGGCGGGTCGCGGGGCGGCGGCGACGGCCGGGGTGGCGGCCGTGGCGCCCAGGGCGGCGAGGACGAGGAGCGAGGCGGCCAGGGCGCGGTGACGAGTTCTCATGATCGGAACGCTAGGCGGGGCACCGACGCCCCAACGTCCGCCCACGGGCTGCGATTTGGTACCTCCGAGGTCGCACGCGCGAGGCGCGTGTCGTACCACGGGCTGATCCCTTCACGAAGAGTTCTTCGCAAACAATTCTTCGCGAAGAACTCTTTGCGAAGAACTCTTTGCGGTCTATCGTGTGCCGCATGGCTGATGTGGTGAAGGGGCCGGACGACCCGGCCCTCGACAAGGACTCCGTCGTTCTGGACGCCAAGGGACTGCGCGCCCTGGCCCACCCGGTCCGCGTACAACTGATCGGGCTGCTGCGGAAATACGGCCCCTCGACGGCCACCCGGCTCGCGGAGCGGCTGGGGGTGAACTCCGGGACGGCCAGCTACCACCTGCGGCAGCTCGGCGCGGCCGGCTTCGTGGAGGAGGACGCCGAGCGCGGCAACGCGCGGGAGCGCTGGTGGCGCTCGGTGCACCGCACGATCTGGTTCAACGACCCGGAGCTGGCCGAACGGGAACCGGAGGCGGTCCTGGCCTATCTCCAGTCCGTCGCCGCCATCCACACCCTTCGCGTGCAGCAGACGCTGAACGAGCTCCTGACGATGCCCCCGGCATGGCGGAACTCCTTCGACATGAGCGACTGGGCGCTACGCCTCACGCCCGAGGAAGCCGGCTCCCTGGAGCAGGAGTTGAAGGAGGTCGTCTCGCGCTACCGGCGGGACGAACCGGCGGCCGCGGCAGGCGCCCCCGAAGGCGCCGAGCGGGTCACCGTGATCACGTACGTCCTGCCCGAACTGGACGCACCTGGCGCGTCGCCGTACCCCGCGCCCCCGGAAGCGGACGACGGGCCCGCGTCATGACCGAGGACGCGCCGGAGAGCGGCGGCATAGCGGCCACGCGGTCCTTACGGCCGCTCGCCGGGGTGCTGACGGCCATGGCGATGTCGCTGACCGGCACGCGGATCTCCGTCGTGGCGCTGCCCTGGTTCGTCCTCGTCACGACCGGCAGCGCCGGCCGCACCGGGCTCGTCGCCTTCTGCGAGATGGCCCCCTACGTGGTGGTCAAGGCGTTCACCGGCCCCCTGGTGGACCGGACCGGTCCGCGGGCCGTCTCCTGGACCACCGACCTGGCCAGCGCGACCGCCGCCGCCGCGATCCCCGTTCTGCACGTCCTGGACGTGCTCTCCTTCCCGCTGCTGCTGGGGATGGTCGCGCTGATCGGGGCGGCCCGGGGCCCCGGCGACCTGGCCAAGGAAGTGATGGTCCCGGAAGCGGCCGAGCGCGGCCGGGTGCCGCTGGAGCGCGCCACGGGGCTGTCCGGCGTGATCGAGCGGCTCGCCTCCACGGTCGGCATGGCGCTCGGCGGCTCTCTGGTGGCGCTGCTGGGCCCACTGACCGCGCTCGCCGTCAACGCGGGCTGCTTCGCCCTGGGTTCGGTGGTCATCAGGATCGCGCTGCCGCGGGGCGCGGGGCGCACCGCCGACGATGCCCCCGACGCGCCCCAGGAATCGAAGCCGGGGTACTGGCGGCGCTTCGGCGAGGGCTTCGCCTTCCTGCGCGGTGAGCCGCTCCTGCTCACGGCCATCGTCATGATCGGCGTCACCAACCTGCTGGACGCGGCGTTCACCTCGGTCCTCGCTCCGGTCTGGGCCAGGGACTCCGGCAACGGGCCGACCGCGATCGGCCTGATGGGCGGCGTGATGGGGGCCGGAGGGGTCGCCGGGAGCCTGATCGCCGCCGTCGTCGCGCACAGGCTGCCGCGGCGCATGGTGGTGCTCGCCGGGTTCCTGCTGGCGGGGGCGCCGAGGTTCCTGGTGCTCGCCTCCGGCGCCCCGCTGTGGGGTGTGCTGGCCGTCTTCGCCGTCAGCGGGTTCGGGGCCGGCTTCGTCAACCCGGTGATGGGTGCCGTCCTCGTGGAGCGGGTGCCGCGCCGGATGCTGGGCCGGGTCAACGCGCTCGGTGACTCGCTGGCCTGGGCAGGCATCCCCCTCGGCGGACTGCTGGTCGGGGCCGCGGTGACCGCCACCGGACTCGTGCCGATGCTGCTCACGTGTGGGGCCGTGTACTTCCTGACGACGAACCTGACCGGACTGCGGCCCGAGTGGCGCGAGATGGACCGTGCGCGGGCGGCCCCCGACGACTACCCGGCCGCGCCGAGCAGGTCCCGCCCGGCGTAGTACGCGTGCAGCGCGGCCTCGCTGCCGGAGCCGAAGGCGGTCATGATGCGCTGGTAGCGCGCCGAGCGGAGGTCGCCCGCGACGAGGACACGAGGGTGCTGGTCGGCGGGGGCGCAGTAGCCGTCGGGACCTCGGACCAGGTCGCCCGGCGGGGCGGCCGGCGCGCTGCCGAGGCTGAGGAAGACGGCGTCCGCGGCGAGTGTCCGCCGTAGGTCCTCCGGGGCCGTCACCTCCGCCGCCCCCGAGAGCGTCAGGTGTTCCACGGGGACGAGCGTGACGCGGGGGTCGTCGCGGATCTCGTCCGTCTTGTACGCGTCCGCCGCCGGGTACGCCACGAGCAGGCGGGTGCCGGTGTCCTGGTGGGCGCGCAGGAAGGTCCCGGTCGGACGGTCGCCGCCGAGTACGAGGAGAGTCCGGCCCTCTTCCGCCCCGGCCTGCCACAGCGGCGGCAGGGTGAGCCCGTCCGGTGCGGTGATCCAGGGGACGTCGCGCGGCTGGAGCGGCCCGACGCCGGTGGCGACGACGGCGTACGGGGCGGTGAAGCGGGCTCCGGTGTCGAGTGTGACGGCCACGTGGTCGTCACCGGCGCGCAACTCATTCACGTAACACCCGAGTTCGAGCCGACACAGCCCCGTGCCCATGACCTCCGCCGTGATGGCGTCGGCGAGCGCGGGGCCGCTGGTGTGGCCGCCGAGCACGTTGTCGAGGGCGGGGATGCGGTAGAGATTCCGGCACAGCCGGCCCGGCTCGACCAGCACCGTACGCAGCCCCACCCCGGCAGCCATCCGGACGGCGGCACAGCCGGCGGGGCCGCCGCCGATGACGAGCAGGTCGGTGTCGTACAGCGTGTCGGCCATGGGGCCATTCCAGCAAAACTTCCGGCATGGGGCTGCCCCCACCCCCGATACGGATGATCGCCTCATCGCGGCCGCCCGTGCCCGTCGGACATCGTGAGGTCACACGGAAGACGACCTCGCGGTGACGTTGCCGCGCGACGGAGGAGACCCATGATCAAGCACAAGCGGACGCTGTCCGGCGCGCTCGCCCTGGCCGTGGCTTTCGGTGTGGCGGCGGGCGGGGCAGCGGTCGCGGCGGAGCGGCCCGCCGCACCGCTCCCCGGCATCCTGCACCGGCTGACCACCGTCGACGGCGCCCCCGGGGCGCTGGTCGAAGCGCGCGGCCGGCGCGGCGCCACCGTACTGACCAGCGGTGTCGCGGACATCGACAGCGGGGCGCCGGTACGCGGGGACAGCCGCTTCCGGATCGGCAGCATGACCAAGCCCTTCGTGGCCACGGTGGTGCTCCAGCTCGTCGGCGAACACCGCGTCGCCCTCGACGCACCCGTGGAGCGCTACCTTCCGGACGTCGTCCGCGACCACCCCGGCGACTGGCGGGGCGTCACCGTACGGCGGCTGCTCCAGCACACCAGCGGCCTGCCCGACTATCTCGACTTCCTCAGCCCGCAGGACATCCTGACGGACCCGCTCGCCCACCACGACACCCGCGAGCTGGTGGACCTGGCGCTCGACCAGCCCCGTACGTTCCGGCCCGGGCGCGGCTGGGACTACTCCAACACGAACTACCTGCTGGCCGGAATGCTCATAGAGAGGGTGACGGGCCGTCCGTACGGAGAGGAGATCCGCCGCCGCATCATCCAGCCGCTCGGCCTGACGGCGACCTCCGTGCCCGGTGACGACCCGGCGATCCCCGGCCCGCATCCGCGCGGTTACGTACGGCCGGGCGCGGACGCGCCGCTCATGGACGCCACCGCGATCAACCCGTCGGTCGCCGGCGCCTCCGGCGAGATGATCTCCAGCGCCTCCGACCTCAACCGGTTCCTGGCGGCCCTCCTGGCCGGCCGGCTGCTGGAACCGGCGCAGCTCGGGGAGATGATGAAGGCCCTTCCGGTGGGTGACGGCCGGGCGTACGGCCTGGGCCTGGAGCGCCGGTGGCTGCCGTGCGGCGGCTCCTACTGGGGCCACGGCGGCGACATCTTCGGCTTCCAGACCGCCGGGGGCGCCACCGTGGACGGCCGTCAGACCTCGGTCATGGTGAACCTCGACCCGGGCGGCACGGACGCCCAGGACGACGACATCGAGGCCGCGGTGGAGTCGGGGCTGTGCGGGGCGCGGCGCCAGGTTGTACATCGGACACACGTCTTGCGCGCTGAATGACCGTGGGTGCTCAGCGCCCGCCGGGTGACCATGGCCACGGGCGAGGGAAGGACCGGGGCTTGGGCCATCTGCTGCTGTGACGGTCGGTGAGGACGCGCCCCGGGCCGGTCGCGGCGGAGTATCACGCGGTCCGCGTGGGCTGGAAAGCGGCGAGCCGAGGGGGAACCCGTTTTTTATTTCGTCGTTTTTTGTTGCCGATCGAGCAGTGTGACGGTGAAGGCAACCGCCGCCCTCATGGCAAAGTCTGGTTCAAGCCAAGGGTAGGAGCTTCCCAAGTACCACATCTGCAGGTCGGCGGGGAGCGGGGTCGAATATGCGCCGCGACCGACTGTTTTCACCATGGTCAAGTGACCGGTCGGAAGGTAGCGTGCACATGTGCTCGGCGCCGAGGATCTTGGCACCAGCACGTCCGTTCTTCTTTGACCGGAGGAATGGCAAGTTCCACATAATCGAGGGATAGAAGTCCGGGGAACCTTTCGGTTTCCACGCCTGTTCGGGTTTCCCTGCAGGCTTCCTTCCCCTTGCGACGACGTAAGGGAAAACGAATGAAGCGTAATACTCTGCGGATGGCCGCTGTCTCGGCCGCCGCCGCCATAGCGCTCGGCGGGGCCGCCGGCCTGGCGCAGGCGCAGGCCCCCGCGGCCACGCCGCAGGCCGTTTCAGCCACCCAGCAGGCCGAAGCCCAGCAGGCCGCGCGCGCTCTGCTGGCGAGCCCGTTCGCGGTCAGTCTCTCGGCCGCCGAGCGGACCGAGATGAACCAGATCGCCAACGGTGAAGTCGTCGCGGCGAGCAAGTGGAGCGCCATCAGGGCTGCCTTCAGCAAGGTCGGCGGCTTCGCCAAGGCCATCGCCGGGAAGTACAGCGACTTCAAGAAGTGGTACGACGGCCTCTCCTGGTGGGTGCGGGCGCCTCTCGCCGCGATCTCCCCGGGGCTGACGCTCCTGGAGATCTACAACGCTCTCCACTGACGAGGGGTCACGGGCAGCATCGTGACCCCTGCCTGAATGGCGACAGGCCGGACGTACCTGGTTCCGCCGGGCGCGCCCGGCCTGTCGGCAGCACACCGCACACAGAAAGACGGAGCGTCCCGCATGACCGTAACCACGTCCCCCCGAACAGCTACCGAGGGCACCTGGGCTCTGCCTCTGCTGACGCTCGTACCGCTTGCCGCGATCACCCTGCTCACCGAGCCCTCCACCCCGTGGCTCGTCGTTTCCTGGATCCTTTGCGCCGCGGCAGCACTGTTTATCGCGGTCGGCTGGGTTTCCGTATTCCGGCGCGGAATGCGGGGAGCCGGCGCATGGAGTATGTGCATTCTGGTGCACGCCGTCTGGGCCTGGCAGCTGATCGCTGTTGTTCGCCATTGACACCGGCGAGGGAATGCGCACCGCTTCGAGCGAAGGCGCCGAATGGTAATCGGGGGAAGAAGTCCGCGTGGGGACCCTTCGGTTTCCACGCCTGTTCAGGTCACCTTTGCAGGCTTCCTCCCCCTTGCGATAACGCAAGAAGACCCTACATGACCTGAAGCGATATGAAAACGGACACTGTTCAGCCAAAGCAGCGGCAGCCCGGCCGGCCCGACAGCCGCAGGGCCCATGAAGGAAGCACCGTGGAGAAGGGCGAAGTCCTCGCCGAGGCGCAGGGCCTGGGCAGGGTCTTCGGCTCCGTGCGCGTCCTGGACGCAGTCTCGCTGACCCTGCGCAGCGGCGAAGTGGCAGGCTTGGTCGGAGCGAACGGTGCGGGAAAGACCACAGCGATACACCTCATGCTGGGTCTGCTGAAGGGCGAAGGACGAACTCGCTACCTCGGCAGGCCCCTGTACGGGTGGGGTGCGCCCGGCACCGTCGTAGGCGCTGTTCTGGGGGGCGTGGCGGGCCATTCCGGTCACCGACTGCGCGCGCATCTGCGCATGGTGGCCGCAGGATCCGCGGTGTCCGACCGACGCGTGGACGACCTGCTGGAGACAGTGGGACTGACCGAGGCGGCCGGCAGGAAGTTGTCCGAGCTGTCGCTGGGGATGGCGCAGCGCGCCGGCATCGCCCAGGCGCTCCTGGGCGACCCGCCCGTGCTGGTCCTCGATGAACCGGCGAACGGGCTTGATCCCCATTCGATCCGCTGGTTGCGGAACTTCCTGCGCGCTCAGGCGGCACAGGGCCGCGCCGTACTGGTATCGAGCCATCTCCTCGGTGAGATGGAGCAGCTGGCCGATCACGTCGTCGTTCTCTCACGCGGCCGCACCGTGGCATCGGAGCCCATGGCAGAGATCCTCGAACGAGCGGCAGGCCGCCGGACCGTCACACTGGAGGCACCGGACCTGACCGAGCTCGCCCGCCTGGTCGCAGTGCGGGGCGGCCGCCTGACGCCGAGCGGCGAGCACACCGCGACCGTAACCGGCCTGGACCGCATACAGATCGGCACGCTCGCGCTGGAAGCGCAGGTCCCCCTGTACTGGTTGCACGAGGTGAAGCCGTCGCTGGAGGACTTCTATCTCAACGTAGCCGAAGAGGAGTTCAGGATCTCGTGACGTCTGCCGCGGTAGCAGTACCGGTACCGGTTGGCCCCGCGGAGGCGTTCCGCCGGGCATGCCGATACGAGTGGCGCCACCTCACCGCTCTCCGCTCGACATGGGTCCTGCTGAGCGTGGTGACGGTCCTCAGTGTGCTGACCGGCATCACGATCCTCCTCGACCTCGACAAGCAGCAGTCAGCCGCCCCGGCCCCCGCCGCAGTGGCCGACGTGATCGCATGGACTCCGCTGTCCCTCCAGGTCCCCGCCCTCTGCTTCTTCATGCTGGTCCTGGGCACCGGCCCCGTAGCGACCGACCTTGTGTCAGGTGCCGCCCGGACGGCATGGCTCACCGTGAACGGGCGCGGCTCCGCCTACGCCGCCAAGAGCGCGGTCGGCGTCGCGTTCGGGACCGGCACCGCCGTCGCCAGCGCACCACTGGGGGCGCTGTCCTGCGCCGTCACACTGGCCGCGGCCGGCGCGTCCCAGCCCGCATGGGACGAGATCGTGGCACCCGCCGCCCGCTTCGTGGTCTGGATGGGGTGCTGGGCACTGATCTGCCCGGCCGCCGTCGCCCTGCTGCGCAGTCGTACAGTCTCCGTCCTCTTCCTGGTCCTGTGGCCTCTGCTGGGAGAACGCATCGCAGGTGCGCTCCTCGGATACGTCCCCGGGCTGGATGGCATAGGCAACTGGCTTCCGTTCGCGGCCGGGCGGGCGATGCTCACCGACGTGTCGGCCTACGCCGGAGAAGACCGCTCCTTCGTGCAGGCACTCATCGGTTCCCACCTGCCCGCCCCGACCGCAGCCGCGGTCTTCGTCCTGTCCACGGCGGCTTTCGCCGGGACCGGAATGTGGGCGTACTGCCGTAGAGACCCGAAGAAGACCTGACCGTGCGTGCTGCGCACGTACTCCGGGCACCGGGCGCTCCCCGAGGCCGCCCGGCTCGGGCTGCTGGACTCCGTCGCGGAGCTGATCGACGGGCGGTACGGGGGCTGGGTGACGAAGCGCTACCTGATCGAGTTGGGGGTCTCCCGCAGGCGCTGACCGCTTACCCGTTCACGCCCGCGATCCCCCAGCCCCGGCGGGCGGCCTCGGCCAGGACTTCGCCCCAGTCGGTCAGGAGGCGCACGAAGGCGTCGAAGCCTCTGTACTGGGACGCTTCGGAGCGCTCCTCGTAGGGCGCGCGGAGCTCGTCGAGCCGGGGCCGTACGCGCTCCCAGGTCGCGAGCAGTTCCCGTACGCCTTCCGGGGACTGCGCTACCAGCAGACCGTCGCCCCCGAAGAAGAAGGCGTGGCCCTCGCCCGGCTCCTCGTCGTCGTAGTCCGGCCCGTCCCAGATCAGCCCGCCGAGCAGCGCGTCCAGCTCCGCCCGCACGGTCGGGTCCACGTGGTCGCGCGCCTTCTCCCACGCCTGCCCCGCCCAGAAGTGCGGCTTGTACGAGCCGAGGGTGCCGGGGAACTCGTACACGCCGAAGAGCGCGCTGTGCGGCCCGCGCGGCCACTCCCACCCGTACGTCACCGACGCGGCGTCCCACAACCCGGTCGCCTCGTCGTACCAGGCGCTCCGCAGCCGTCCCAGCCGTTCCGGGGGCGGGACCTCGGCCAGCCAGGACCAGTCGGCGATCAGTGTGGTGAGGTCGACGCCCATGGGGCGAGCCTATCGACCCGGGTGTACGGAGATGCCGCCCCGGTGTCGCCGAGGCTTACGGGACGAAGACGAGGCGTTCGTCGCTCCGGTGGTCGTTCCATGCCTGTGCGATCCCGGCCGGCTCCACGGCCCGCGCCCGGACGTCGATGGCGCCCTCGGTCACCGCAGCGGCCAGCTCCGGGAGTTCGGCGAGGAAGTCGCGGGCGGCGAGCGATCCGATGCCGCTGCCCACGATCTCCAGCCGGGCCTTGCGCAGCGCCGCGGAGGGGATCGGTGCGGTCGGGCCCGCCATGGAGCCGATCTGCACCCAGGTGAGCGGGGCGGAGCGGTCGGCGCGCGCGGTGAGGAGGGGGAGCATGGCGCCTGCCGCGGGCTCGCCCCAGACGTAGTCGAGGACGATGTCGACGTCGGCCGCGGCGGCGATCTCTTCGAAGGTCAGCGCGCGGTCCGCGCCGAGGGCGGGCAGCTCGGCCAGGCGGGCGGTGTCCCGGCCGGCCGCGAAGACCTCCGCCGCGCCGAACCGCTTGGCGATCTGGACGGCCATGCGTCCGGCGCTGCCGGTGGCACCGAGGACGAGGACGCGCTGCCCCTCCCGGAAGGCGATGCGGCGGCGCAGCGCGACCCAGGAGGACATGCCCGGGTTCATCGCGGCGGCGATCCGGACCGGGTCCGCGTTGTCGGGAAGGGCAACGCTGCGGCGTACGTCGATCACGGTGCGCTCGGCGAAGGTGCCCAGGTCCGTGTCGTCCAGGATCGCGTAGCGCAGGCGGCCCGAGGGCTCGCGCACGACGGCGTCGACGCCGGGCACGATCGGGAAGACGCCGGTGGCCGAGTAGTGCGTGCCCTCGGCCTTGGACCGGGTGAGGTGGTGCAGGCCCGCCGCGAGGACGTCCACGACCCTCTCGTGCTCGCCCCGGGCCACGGGTTCGGGGTGCTCACGGTAGACGGGCGGGGTGCCGAGCGCCGTGATGACTGCTGCGTGCATGAGGACTCCCTGACTGTTTTGGTTTGTATTACCAATCATTACCAGAGTTGTTTGTAATACCAACAATGTCAAGTAGGGTGGGAGGCATGGCCCCCGACGACTCCACCGATGTCCTGCTGGACGGCCTGGTCCGCAGCGCCTTCCAGATCATGGGCGTCCTCACACGGATCGGCGCCGAGCACGACCTGTCCCTCACCCAGCTCCGCGTGCTCGGCATCCTGCGCGACCGAGAACCTCGCATGAGCGATCTGGCGGCCTTCCTCGGCCTGGACAAGTCGACCCTGTCCGGCCTGATCGCCCGCGCCGAGCGCCGGGGCCTGCTGAAACGGGGCCACAGCGCCGAGGACAAGCGGGCCGTGGTCGTCCTGATCACCGACGAGGGGCGCGAGCTCATCGAACGGCTCTACGCACAGGGGCGGGAGGAGCTGGCACCGGCCACCGACCGGCTCGACCCGGGCGCGCGGCGCGAGTTGGCACAGCTCCTGGAGCCCCTGCTCTCCCCGCCCCTGCCCCTCACCCCCCGGCGACCGGCCGGCCGGTCAGGCGTCCTGGACGGTTAGCTGGGCCGCCTGGCGGGGGTGGCGACGGGGGGCGGGCACCCCCGGCCAAGTCGTCCTCAGCTCAGTGCTCCGCCAATCGCTGAGGCCGGAGGATCACTTCGCTGCCGATCGGTGTGAATTCGCAGGCCAGAAAGGCCCGGAGCGAGCGGGCGTTGCCCGGGGACACAGCGGCGAAGAGCGGTTCGCCCGCCGGAACGAGCGTGAGAGCGTCCGCCAGGAGGCCACGTCCGTGGCCGTGGCTGCCGTGGTGAGGGGCATGCAGTTCGATGCTCAGTTCATGCCGCCCGGCGAGGCCGTCCGCCAACGTGATCAGCCCCCGCTCGTCGCCGTAGACCTTGATGTCGGTCCTCAGCTCGCGGGCGTGCCGGACGCGTGGGTGATCGTGTGCTTCGTCCCCCAGCTCGGCGAGTCGGGGCGTTCCGCCGACGCCGCGGGCCGTCAGGGTGGCGTCGGTGACGCCGATGGTCCCCTCGGTGCCTGCGAGGTGGCGGAGGAAGTCGGGAGCCAGGGAGGCACCGAAGCCGTCGGGTCTCAGGGCGAGCAGTTCCGCGGTGTCCAGTGCGGTGGCGATCACCGCGTGCCCCGTGAAGGCGACCGAGGCTTCCAGGCCGCCGGACAGCGGCGGCAACACCGTCACGCCGCCGTCGCAGGGCGGAAAATGACCGTGCGCGGCGTCGGTGAAGTAGGCGAGGAGCGGGTGCGGCTCAGTCAACGCTGGCCACTCGGGTGGTGAGGAAGTCCAGCAGAGCGGCGTTGAAGGAGTCTGGCTGCTCGGCGCCGGGCAGGTGCCCGGCCTTTTCGATGACGGCCAGGGTCGCGTGGGGGACGAGGCCGCGGATCACCTCGGCGTCCGCGACCGGGGTGTAGACGTCGTCCGCGCCGACCACGACCAGCACCGGCTTCCGGACCTCCGCCAACGTGTCCCGGTAGTCGGGGCGTTCGGCCCGCCCCCGTAGGGCTGCCGCCGCGCCGTGGGGGTCCGTGGCACGCATCATGCCCAGGACGCGGCCGGCGACCTCCGGCATCGCCGCGACGTTGTACGCGGCGAGCATCTTGTCGATCACCTCGTTCGCGTAACCGTCCATACCCTCGGCGAGAAGCCGGTCGGCCAAGCGGTTACGGAACTCCTTGCCGTCCTCGGTCTCGGCGGGGGCGGAGGTGTCGGACAGGACCAGGGCGCGCACCCGCTGCGGGTGAAGGCGCTGGAACTCCATGGAGATCTGGCCGCCCATCGAAACACCGCCGACCACGGCCCGTTCGATACCGAGGTGGTCGAGGAGCGCGGCGAGATCATCGGCGAAGTCGGAGAGGAAGACCTTTCCCCGGGTGACGCCACTGTCGCCGTAACCCCGCAGATCAGGGGTGACGACCCGATACCCCGCCTCGGCCAGCGCCTCGCTCTGGGGCGCCCACAGTGTGCGGTTGAACGGATGCCCGTGAACCAACAGGACCGGCGTCCCGGCGGAGGGCCCGAGGTCGTCGTAGTGAATCGTGGCGCCGCGCAGCGCTATGGCGTTCATGCTGGGCACCTTAGCCTCGCGCTTTCACGAACGAGCCTGTCCGAAGCGTGATCAAAAAGGTGAGGAGTGCCTCTGACCTGGGACGATAGGACTTGTCTAGGGTCCGGGT
>NZ_JBIWCN010000035.1:0-33193 GCF_044761525.1 Streptomyces sp. NPDC097595
CCGTGCGTGGTGTGGAGCCTAGACACCTCCACCACACCGGAGGTCTTCGCCATGATCAAGACCTGCCAGCGTTAACAACGCTCGTGATCAATACACCTAGACCGTGTCGGCCTCCGGCTGCGCGAGGTCACGGACCGGGCAGCCGCGCACCCCCGGGGTGGGGAACGTTCCCAGGGCCGCCACCTCGTATCCGTCCGGGTAGCCCTTGATCTCGGGGTTCTGCCGGGCGTAGTGGGGGGCGGTGCGCGGCGGCAGCAGGCGTACGGCGCGTGCGCGCAGCCGCAGTGCGCCCCGGGTGAGGCTCCGGGCCAGGGGCGCCGGGCGCTCGTAGCGGAAGGCGCGCAGCAGCGAGTCGTCCAGGAGCGCGAGGCTCGCGCCGCGTACGAGCGGTGCGAGGGGGCGGGGGTACCAGGAGGCCATCAGGTCCAGCGTGGCGTCGGAGACCGAGCGCGCGCCCTCGTCCCAGCCGAAGTGCGCGTCCTCGTAGGTGTCGAGGGTGCGCTCGAAGTCCTCGTACGACTGTGGCAGGTCCTTGATCCCCATGCGGGCGCCGAGCGTCCTGTAGTACGTGGCGAACGCGCGCAGCTCGTGGTCGCAGAGCCGGCGCCAGCCGTAGGCGTCGAGCCATCGCTTCGGGGTGACGACGAAGGTGCACAGGACGTAGCGCATGTCGTCGTTGCTGATGTCGTAGGCGCCGTGCATCCGGTTGATCCGGCGGAGGGCGGTGCGCCCCGGATCGCTGTCGAAGCCGTGCTCGACGACGGTGTCGAGGAGGAGTGCGGTGTCGTCGTACCGCTTCTGCGTACGGTCCGTCAGTTCCGCTGTCTCGGCCAGGAGACGGCCGATGCTGGGGACGGCATAGGTGCGGTAGAGGGCGAGTTCGAGGGCGCGGGTGATGTCCCAGGGGAACTCGTAGGTGACGGTGATCCGGTAGATCTCAAGGAAGTCCCGCTCCGGATCGAGGCGTTGGATCTCCTTCAGCCGGTCGTAACGCTTCACCGCACCGTCCCCCTTGTCCAGGTCGAGTGTCCCAGCCTACGTCCGGGGGCAAGACGGTGAGTACGCGCGACGCACGCGCGTTGACGTGTTGACGTGTTGATGGAAGGCAGGGTTCCCCATGACCGCGATATTCGGTGTCCTGCGCAGAGCCGTGACCACCGGCCGCAGGACCGGCCGCCCGGCGACGGCCCCCGCTGCGGCCGGTCGCAGGCAGCACAACCTGTTCGAGGCGGCGGCCGTGTTCGTCGCGGCTTCCGCCGAGGACGACGAGGAGCGGATGGACGAGGCGAGCGGCTGGGTGTCGCCGGAGCAGCTCTCCTTCGGCGTCAGCGAGCTGGCCTGCCGGGCGGTGATCGCGCTGGCCCGCGAACGGAACGAATCACCGCAGGTCGTGGCGCGGGAACTGCTCGGCCTCTCCGACGCCTGAGCCGGGCGGGGCCGGGGGCCGCTCGCGTGGGACATCCGTCCTTGTCAGGGCCTCGACGGCGGGGTTACCCACTGGTTAGGGTGCGCCGACGGAAACCATGACGGACGAGGAGTGCGCAGTGACCGGGACGGACGACGCAGTCGCCGACGACGACGCGCTGTATGTGCTGACCGCGATCCTGCTGACGCCCGCGCAGTTCCCCAGCGTGCTCGGCGACGACTATCCGGAGGCGTGCGCGGCGCTGGGCCTCGAACCGTACGCCGAGGGGTACGGGCTGGTCCTCGGCCAGGACTCGGACGGCGCACGGTGGACCGTCGTCGTGGACGACGTTTCCCTGGTGGCGGTGGCTATCGCGTCGTGGGACTGCGGCATGGAGTACGACCTGTCGCCGGACGACGCCTCGGTGGTCGGCGCGCTGCCCGGCTGGCCGCTCGCCGTAGCCGTCGCCGCGCCGGGGGTGCCGGCCCCGCACGACCCGGAACCCGATCCGGAGGCGGACGGGGAGGACCCGGCCCCCCTGTCGCCTCCCGACACCGATGTGTGGGGACCGGCCCAGCGCCGCATGGGCGCGGACGCCATCGCCTCGCAGTGGGCGGCCTGGCGCGAGCAGATGGACGACGCGCCGGGCTCCACCCCGGACGACGCGAAGGACTCCGCTCCGGACGACGGAGCGACGGACCCCGCCCCGGACGACGCGCCCCGGCCACAGACCGCCGGCCCGCACCCCGGTATCCGGCTGGCGCTGGCCGAGGCGCGCGGCTATCTGGAGGATCCGCCGCCCCCGGGCCGCGTCCGGTCCTCGTTCGCGCCGGGGGACGCCCGGATGATCCGGGCCGACGGCCCCGGCTGGTCGATGGTGGCCCGGACCGACGACATCGCCTTCATGCTCCTGGACGAGGTCCCGGGCGAGATCCTGCCGGTCAGGCGCGGGCCCGAGCTGCCCGGTCTCCTCAAGGCCCTGGACGCCATAGCCGTACGCCCGTCCTGACCGTCAGACGCGTTCGAGCGGCCGGTGCGGTTCGGCGGGGAGCTCGATCCTGACCGGGTCTCCGGGCCTGACCACGCCGCCGGCCGTGACGACGCTCATGATGCCGGCCTTGCGGACGATGTTGCCCGCATCGTCGCGTCCCACGACCTGCTTGAGGAGTCCGCCCTGGAAGTTGTCGATCTGCGTGCACGGATTGCGCAGCCCGGTCACCTCGACGACCGCCTCGTCACCGAGATGCAGCAGGGTGCCGACGGGCAGGGCCAGCAGATCGATCCCCCGGGTCGTTATGTTCTCCCCGATGTCGCCGGGCGCCACCTCGAAGCCCAGCGCACGGACCTCATCGAACAGCTCCTCCTGGATGAGGTGCACCTGGCGCAGATTCGGCTGCGTGGGGTCCTGCGCGACCCGGGAGCGGTGCTTGACCGTGACCCCCGCGTGCACATCACCCTCCACGCCGAGGCCGGCGAGCAGGGTGACGCTGTCGCGGTTGGGCTTGGTGAAGCTGTAGGTCTCGTTCCTGCTGACGGCGGTCACGGTGCCACTCACGACGGATACCCCTCTCAGCGGCCGGCCCTCAGCGGCCGATCTCCTTGCGTGTGATCCTACGGAGCCGTCGGCGCTGGCCGGGGTCCAGAGCGAGATACGCGAGCGTGGGGACTCCGACGAGCACGAGCAGGGACAGCCAGAACCCGATGAACGGCATCAGGACGACCGCGACGACGACTCCCCCGATGGCAACCTTGGCGCTGTTCGACATCGTCCGTACCTCCTCCGCGGCCCGTGGCCGCCTCTGATGGTGAGAACGTCCGCGCGCCCTCATCGGTTCCTGGTTCCTGCTTCCTCCTGCGCGGAGCGCCCGGTCACCGCAGCGGCGCACCGACCTCGTGCATATGGGTGAGCGCCTGCCGGTACGACTCGACGAGGCCGGTCTCCGTGTACGGCAGGCCGACGGCCTCGCAGTGGGCCTTGACCAGGGGCTGGGCCAGGCGCAGGTGCGGGCGGGGCATGCTCGGGAAGAGGTGGTGCTCGATCTGGTAGTTGAGGCCGCCGAGGAACCAGTCGGTGAGGACCGCTCCGCGTACGTTGCGCGAGGTGAGGACCTGGCGCCGCAGGTGGTCCCAGCGGTCCCCGTCGGGGTCGGGCATCTCCATGCCCTTGTGGTTCGGGGCGAAGGCCATGCCGAGGTGGAGTCCGAACAGCGCGTGGTGCAGGAGGGCGAAGACCACCGCCTTCCCCGGGGACATGACGGTGAGGAGCAGGGCGGCGTAGAGGCCGAGGTGCGCGGTGAGCAGGAGGGCGGACAGGGTCCGCTCGCGCGGGGGCTGGTGCTTGAGGTACTGGAATCCCGAGACCTTGAGGGCGATGCCTTCGAGGAGCAGCATCGGGAAGAACAGCCGGGCCTGGTTGCGGGTGAGCCAGCGGGCGAAGCCCTCGCGCTGGGCGGCCTGCTTCTGGGTCCACACGAGGGCGCCCACGCCGACGTCGGGGTCCTTGTCGATGTGGTTGGGGTTGGCGTGGTGGCGTACGTGCTTGTCGTTCCACCACTCATCGTTCATGCCGAGCAGCAGGTTGCCGTGGAAGAGGCCGATCGCGCGGCCCACCTTGCGGTTGCCGGTTATCTGGGAGTGCCCCGCGTCGTGTCCCACGAACGCCGTGCGGGCCCAGAGGAGCGCCAGGGGCAGGGCGAGCGGCAGCACCCACCAGGTGTTGCCCAGGAGGACGATGCCGGTGACCACGGCCGCCAGGGCGAGCAGGTTGACGGTGATTCCGGCGGCGTACCAGCCGGTGCGCCGTTCGAGGAGTCCTTGTGCCCTGACGTCACGCAGCAGCGGCGCGAAATCGCTTCCTGGGCTTCGGGCGCCGTCACGCGTGGGTTCCGCTGCGGCAAGGGTGGCCTGGGGCATGGTGTCTCCGGTCTCGAATCCGCTCCGACCTCAGGAAACGTACGGTTCACGGGGTGCTCGGAGCCATGGCGCCACCACCCGGGGCAGGGTGGTGCCAGCACCCTCCCGGAGTGGGGGGCCGACTGCACCGGGGAACCGAGCCCCTACCACCGCGTGACGCACCTCACATGCATCGAAGACCCCTGGATGCGCGAGTTCAGGTACCCTCGGCGACCTCGGTCGGCTAGTCAAATTTGAGGACTCTGACATCGCTGTGCACAGCCCCTCCGCCGCTTCCCTCTCCGACGTCTCCGCACTCGCCGGCTGTTCCGTGGTCTTCCTGCCCTCGGACCCCTCCCGCACCGGCCGCCTCGCCTTCTGGCACCCCGACGGCAGCAGCCCGCCCGAAGGCCCGGGCGAGCCCGGCACGCTGACGGTCGCGGGCCCCGACGCCCTGCCGTACGAGGTGCCGGCGCGTCTGCTGTCCGTCGCGGACGGGCTGCCCGTGCTCACCCGTGCGCGGTCGGCGCCGCACGCCTCCGCGGCCGTGGCGTTCTGGGGCGCGGCGGGGCTGCTCGCCCTGCAGTTCGCCGCCCGGGGCCTCCTCCTTCCGGGGCTCAGCGCGACGGACCACGACAGCTGGCGGTCCGGGCCGCTGGCCCCGGACGACCTGATGCGCGTCCGCACCCTGGCCGCCTCCATGCCGCCCACCGCCCACGCCGTGCCCGTCGACGCGGCGACCCGACCGCTCCTCCTGCCCGAACCGGAGCGCCTGGTACGGGCGTTCCTCGACGCGGTCGCGGACGCGCTGCCCCGGACCCCCGCCGCACCGCTCGCCGCGGGCGGACCGGCGTTCACCGCGTGGGAGCCGCAGCGTCTGCCCGGCCACCGGGCCTGGGCCGCCGATGTGGCGGCCGGCCACGACGCGGGCGTCCGGCTGTCGTTGCGCGTGGAGGTCACGGGGCTCGACGCTGCCGACGGGCCCTCGTTCCGCGTGGTGCCGCAGATCCACAGCGTCAGCGACCCGGCCGTGGTGGCCGATGCCGCCGAGGTGTGGGCGGGCGGTGGCCCGGCCGCGGAGGCGTTCGGGCCGCGCGCCCGGATGGACACCCTGCTGATGCTGCGCCGGGCCGCCCGGGCCTGGCCGACGCTCACTCCGCTGCTCTCGGCGGCCGTGCCGGACGCGGTGGAGCCGGCCGACGAGGAGATCACCGAACTCCTCGGCCCCGCCGCGCGGGCGCTCGCCGCGACGGGCGTCCAGGTGCACTGGCCCAGGGAGCTGACCGCCCGCAAGCTCACGGCGCGCGCCGTGATCGGACCGGACGGCGACGAGGCGGACGGCGGCGCGCCCCGGGGTCTCGCGCATACCGCGTCGGACGCCGCGCCGCTGTTGTCGTCCGACGCCCTGCTGACCTTCAACTGGTGGTTCGCCCTGGGTGACCAGCAGCTCAGCCGCGAGGAGCTGGACCGGCTGGCCGAGGCGGGCCGGCCGTTGGTGCGGCTGCGCGACCAGTGGGTGCTCATCGACCCGGACGAGGCGCGGCGGGCCCGGGAGACGCGGGACCGCAAGGTCACCCCGATCGACGCGCTGGGCGCGGCGCTGACCGGGTCCGCCGAGGTGGACGGCCGGCGGGTCGAGGTCCGGGCCACCGGCTGGCTGGAGCGGCTGCGCGAGCGCGTCGCCGATCCGGGCCGGCAGGACCGGGACGGGAAGCCGGCGATCGGTCAGCCTGCCGCGCTCACCGCGACCCTGCGGGACTATCAGCTCCGGGGTCTGAACTGGCTGCACACCATGACCTCGCTCGGGCTCGGCGGCTGCCTCGCCGATGACATGGGCCTCGGCAAGACGATCACCCTGATCGCGCTGCACCTGCACCGCCAGACCCTGGAGGGCGGCGCCGGGCCCACGCTCGTGGTCTGCCCGACCTCGCTGATGGGCAACTGGCAGCGCGAGATCGAGAAGTTCGCCCCCGGCACCCCGGTCCGCCGCTTCCACGGCGCGTCCCGCACCCTGGACGACCTGGCGGAGGACGGGTTCGTACTCACCACGTACGGGACGATGCGGCTGGACGCTCCTCGGCTCGCCTCGGCCCGGTGGGGCATGGTCGTCGCGGACGAGGCGCAGCACGTGAAGAACCCGTACTCGGCGACGGCCCGCGCGCTGCGCACCATCGGTGCCGGGGCACGGGTGGCACTGACCGGCACCCCGGTGGAGAACAACCTCTCCGAGCTGTGGGCGATCCTCGACTGGACGACCCCGGGGCTGCTGGGGCGGCTCGGCACGTTCCGCACCCGGTACGCGCGGGCGGTGGAGGGCGGGGACCCGGCGGCGGCGGAGCGGCTGGGCGCGCTGGTGCGGCCGTTCCTGCTGCGCCGGCGCAAGTCGGATCCCGGTATCGCGCCGGAGCTGCCGCCGAAGACGGAGACGGACCGGGCGGTGTCGCTGACGCCCGAACAGGCGGGGCTGTACGAGGCGGTGGTGCGGGAGACGCTGGCGGCGATCGCCGAGGCCGACGGCATGGCGAGGCGCGGTCTCGTGGTGAAGCTGCTGACCTCGCTCAAGCAGATCTGCAACCACCCGGCGCAGTATCTCAAGGAGGACGAACCACGCATCGCCGGCCGCTCGGGGAAGCTGGAACTGCTCGACGAACTCCTGGACACCATGGTGGCGGAGGGCGCCGGGGTCCTGGTGTTCACGCAGTACGTCGGAATGGCCCGGCTCCTCGAACGGCATCTGGCGGCGCGCGGCATCGGCACGCAGTTCCTGCACGGCGGCACACCGGTGGCCGCGCGGGAGGAGATGGTGAACCGGTTCCAGGCGGGCGGGGCACCGGTGTTCCTGTTGTCGCTGAAGGCCGCGGGCACGGGGCTCAATCTGACGAGGGCCGGTCATGTGGTGCACTTCGACCGCTGGTGGAACCCGGCGGTCGAGGCACAGGCCACCGACCGCGCGTACCGGATCGGGCAGACGCAGCCGGTGCAGGTCCACCGGCTGATCGCGGAGGGGACGATCGAGGACCGGATCGCGGACATGCTCGTCCGCAAGCAGGGACTGGCCGACGCGGTGCTGGGGTCCGGTGAGAGTGCGCTGACCGAGCTCAGCGACGCGGAGCTGGCCGATCTGGTGGAGCTTCGAGGGGGGACGCGATGAGGGACGGATACGAGGCCGAGGAGTTCGCCGACGGCGGCGACGAGCGGGCGGACGGGGTGGCCGCGCAGGAGCGCACCTTCGCCGCCCTGCCGCCGGCACCGGGGCGCGGTTTCGCCGCTTCCTGGTGGGGAAAGGCGTGGCTCAAGGCGCTGGAGGACACCGCTCTGGACCTGCGGCAGCTGAAGGCGGGGCGGCGTGTGGCCCGGGAGGGCGGGGTCGGTGCCGTGTCCGTGCGGCCCGGCCGGATCACGGCGGTGGTGCGAGAGCGGAACGGGAGCACGTACCGCAGCGATGTGCTGCTCCAGGAGCTGGACGAGCAGGAGTGGGACCGTTTCCTGGGCATGGCGACCGAGCGGACGGGTCACATCGCGGCGCTGCTCGATCGGGAGATGCCGCCGCACCTGGTGGAGGACGCCGCGGCGGCCGGCATGGAGCTACTACCGGGCATCGGTGACCTGGAACCGCGGTGCACCTGTGAGGCGTGGGACCACTGCCTGCACACCGCCGCCCTCTGCTATCAGGTGGCGCGACTCCTGGACCAGGACCCGTTCGTGCTGCTGCTGATGCGGGGGCGCGGCGAACGGATGCTGCTGGACGGGCTCCAGGAGCGGATCGCGGCGACGGCGGGGGCGCCGGACGTCGCGGCCGAGTCCGAGCAGCCGGCGCCGGATCCGGGCGTGCCCGGCGTACCGGCGGAGCAGGCGTACGCCGCCGGCTCCATCCTGCCCGCGCTGCCGGCGCCTCCGGAGCTTCCCGGGGAGCCGGGCGCCGCCCCGTCGCTCGACACGGAGACGGACCCCGAGGCGGGGGTGGACCCGACGGCGCTGGAGATGCTGGCGCGGGACGCGGCGGCCCGTGCGCACCGGATGCTCGCCGACGCCCTGACGCCCGGTCATGGAGGGCGCCCGGTGCCCGAGGGGCTGACGGTGCGCCAGGACGCGGTCAGGCTGGCCGCCGACGCGCGTCCGGAGCCGTGGATCGTCCACCGATTGGCGAGCGGCGCGGGGAAGACGCGCGCCGGGCTCCCCGCCGCGGTCGCGGCCTGGCGGTACGGTGGGGCGACCGCGCTCGCCGTGCTCGACGAGGACCGACCCCTGGACGGCGAGGCGTTGGCCCGGGCCAGGACCCGGCTGGCCGAGGCGTGGGAGGAGGACGAGGCGCCCCGGCTGCGGGCCGAGCGCAACCGCTGGACGTCCGCGGACGGCGGCCTCCAGCTCCGCTACGGGCCGGACGGGCGCTGGTATCCGTACCGGAAGGAGAACGGTCAGTGGTTCCCGGCGGGTCCGTCCGACGACGATCCGGCGGCCGCCTGGGCGGAGGCGCAGGGCGCCTGACGGCGGGTCGGCTGGGCCTGAACACCCCTTGCATGGACAGGATTTGGGGCACCTGCCGTCTTCCGTGGCATGCGCGGCGCCCGTACGGTGGGGCCCGCACTCGGCGCCGCACCTTCCGTACCCCTGCCCACCTCACCCCACAGGAGTTCGCATGGAACGCAGAAGAATCCTTCAGGGCGCCGCGGTGGCGGCGGCGGGAGCGCTGCTTCCCGCCTCCGTCCGCGCCGCCGCCGCGACGACGGGCGCCACGGACTACCCGGCGGGACACTGGGTTCCCGCTTCGACGTCCAACTACACGGTTTCTTCGCGCCCTTCGGCGTACCCCGTCCAGTACGTCATCATCCATGTCACCCAGGAGACGTTCTCCAAGACGGTGTCCATCTTCCAGAACCCGGCGAAGCAGGTCTCCGCGCACTACGTGGTGCGCTCGGGCGACGGGTACGTCAACCAGATGGTGCGGGAGAAGGACGTCGCCTGGCACGCGGGGAACTGGGACTACAACACCCGCAGCATCGGCATCGAGCACGAGGGGTGGGTGGACCAGCCCGAGTACTTCACCGACTCCTTGTACGAGCAGTCGGCGCTGCTCACGGCCAATATTTGCGACCGTCACAAAATTCCCAAGGACCGCGCCCACATCCTCGGACACGTCGAGGTCCCGGGCACCGACCACACCGACCCCGGCCCGAACTGGGACTGGGTCCGCTACATCCGCCTGGTCAATCTTCTCGGCGCGGGCTGACCGGGCAGCGCACGAAGAGGATCCCCTGCACATCGCCGTCGGGCGCGCTGTAGACATGGGGCACGTCGGCCCGCCACCGGGCGGAGGCCCCGGGCCCGACGCTGCTGGGGTCATCCGGCCGCCCGACGACGGCGGTGCCGGCGAGGACCATCAGACTCTCTGACGTACCCGGCACATGGGCCTCCGACTCCTGGACCGCGCCGGCGCGAATGGTCACCCGGAACACGTCGGTGACCGCTTCCCCGTCCTCGTACCGCTCGATCAGCACGGCGGTGACGGCGCTGCCGGAGACACCCGCCCGCTGCTCGAAGGGGGCGCCGTCCGGCAGCGGGTCGCTCAGTACCGCGCTGAGGGGGCGGCCGAGGGCGGTGGTGAGGGCGTACAGGGTCTCCAGCGTGGGGTTGCGCCGGCCGCTCTCCAGCTCCGAGAGCGTGCCCTTGCCGACCCCGGAGCGTCGCGCGAGCTCCGAGAGCGAGACGTCCATGCCGTGCCGCAGGGTCCGCAGCCTGCGCCCCACGTCCTCGTTCAGCCCCATCGCCGTCCGCCCGCTCGCCCATCCGGTTGACGGGCACCGGCCCGCGTCTCTAGTGTTCCACAAACAGAACGTTCCGTATATGGAACGCCCGGCAGCATCCCGGAAGTGGCTCACTCATGTCCGCGTTGACCCGTATACGTTCGGCCGCACCTCCCTCCGCCGTGGTGGCCGGGCTGATCGCCGTCATGGTCGGGGTCACCAGCTCCGCCGCGCTGGTCTTCACCGCCGCCAAGGCGGCGGGGGCGGACGCGCGCGAGATCTCCTCGTGGATGCTGGCGCTCGGCGTCGGACTGGCCTGCACCAGTGCCGGTCTGTCGCTGCGCCACCGGGCGCCGGTCGTGACCGCCTGGTCGACGCCCGGCGCGGCCCTGCTGACGACGGGTCTGAGCGGGGTCTCCATGGCGCAGGCCGTCGGCGCGTTCGTCTTCTCGGCGCTGCTCATCGTGGTGAGCGGTGTCACGGGATGGTTCGCCCGGGTCATGAACCGCATCCCCGTGCCGCTGGCCGCCGCACTGCTCGCCGGGGTGCTGCTGAGGTTCGGCACGGGCCTGTTCAGCACCATGCACCAGAGCTTCGCGGTCGCGTTCCCGATGTTCGTCATCTACCTGCTGGGCCGCCGTCTGCTGCCGCGATACGCGGTGCTGCTGGCC
Source organism: Streptomyces sp. NPDC097595 (assembly GCF_044761525.1). Lineage (NCBI taxonomy): Bacteria > Bacillati > Actinomycetota > Actinomycetes > Kitasatosporales > Streptomycetaceae > Streptomyces > Streptomyces sp. NPDC097595. Next base: position 10,710 of record NZ_JBIWCN010000035.1, read on the forward strand.
CTGGCCGCGGGGGTGGTGGCCACACTGTTCACCGGGGGCTGGCGGACCGGCGCGGTCCGGCTCTCGCTGGCCACGCCGGTCTTCACCGCGCCCGAGTTCGACTGGAAGGTGCTCGTCAGCGTCGGCGCGCCGCTGTTCGTCGTAACCATGGCCTCGCAGAATCTGCCCGGTGTCGCCGTGCTGCGCGGTTCCGGTTACGACGACGTGCCGGTGTCCCCGCTGATGACGTGGACGGGCGCGGCCAACGCCGTGCTGGCGCCCTTCGGGGCGTTCGGGCTCAACCTCGCCGCCATCACGGCCGCGATCTGCACGGGCGACGAGGCGCACCCGGACCGCGACAAGCGCTATCTGGCGGCGGTGTGGGCGGGGTTCTTCTATCTGTGCGTGGGGCTGCTCGGCGCCACCGTCGCCTCGCTGCTGACGGCCATGCCGCACGAACTCGTCCTGGCGATCGCGGGGATCGGGCTCCTCGCGACGATCGAGTCCTCGCTGGCCACCGCTCTCGCCGACAAGGCCTCGCGCGAGGCGGCCCTCGTCACCTTCCTGGCCACCGCCTCGGGCGTGACGCTGCTGGGCATCGGCTCGGCGTTCTGGGGCCTGCTGGCCGGCCTCGTCACCAGCGCGATCGCCACGGTGGGACGCCCCCGCCCCGAGGAACCGGCACCGGAGTCGCGGCCGGCCGAACTCCCCGTACGCTGACCGCTTCCATACCGCCGAAGGCACTCTGTCCCGTACGTGGAACACAGTTGCCCCGGGCATCGGTCGCGGGTTGGGATGGTGTCATGCAGAAAGCGGTATCCCCACCCTCCGCCGAATCCCTGGCACCCTTCGACCACCTGGACCACCGCTACCGCGGCGAACACCCGGTCCGCACCCTCGCACTCCTCTTCCGACCGGACCGGGGGCGACTCGCTCTCGCCGTCGTCCTCTTCACCGTGAAGCACAGCCCCATATGGCTGCTTCCCCTGATCACCGCCACCGTGCTGGACGTGGTGGTCCAGCACGGTGCGGAGTCCGAGCTCTGGCAGGCCACCGGCCTCCTGCTCTTCATCCTCGTCCTCAACTACCCGCTCCATCAGTGGTACGTGCGCTGCCTCGGCGGCAGCATCCGCCGTATGGGCATCACCCTGCGCTCCGCGCTCTGCCGCCGGATGCAGCAGCTGTCCGTCGGCTACCACGCCCGGGTCAGCTCCAGCGTGCTCCAGGCCAAGGTGGTCCGCGACGTCGAAGCCGTCGAGCAGATGGTGCAGCAGAGCGCCGACATGGGGCTCGGGGCCGTCGTGACGCTCGTCGGCGGGCTCGTCGTCATCGGCATCCGGGTCCCGTCGTTCCTCCCCGTCTTCCTGGTCGTCGTCCCCGCCGCCGGGTTCCTCGTGATGAAGCTGAGGGGCAGGCTCCGCAGCCACAACGAGTCGTTCCGGCGCGAGGTGGAACAGCTCTCCTCCCGGGTCGGCGAGATGACCACCCTCATCCCCATCACGCGCGCCCACGGCCTGGAGCGGACCGCGCTGGGGCGCGTGGACGGCTCCCTGCGGCAGGTGTTCGCCGCCGGCCTGCGCCTGGACATGCTCAACGGCCGCTTCGGCTCGCTGGCCTGGGTCCTGCTCAACACGCTGGGCGTGCTCTGCCTGACCGGGTCCGCGCTGGTGGCGTACCACGGCTGGCTCGACGTCACCGCCGGTGACGTCGTCATGCTGAGCGCCTTCTTCACCGTCCTGACCGGCTCGGTGACCACGCTGCTCGGGCTCGCCCCCATCCTCACCAAGGGCCTCGAATCGGTGCGTTCGGCGGGTGAGGTGCTCCAGGCACCGGACCTGGAGCACAACGCGGGCAAGGCGCAGGTGGAGCAGGTCACCGGACGCATCGACTTCGAGGACGTCTCCTTCGCGTACGAGGACGAGCGGCCGGCCGTCGACGGATTCACGCTCTCCGCGCGGCCCGGCGAGACAATCGCCCTGGTCGGCGCGTCGGGGGCGGGCAAGTCGACGGTCCTCAACCTGCTCATCGGGTTCATCCGGCCCACCGAGGGGCGCATCCTGCTGGACGGCACCGACATGGCCGGGCTCGATCTGCGCAGCTACCGGAGGTTCCTCTCGGTCGTGCCGCAGGAGTCGATCCTGTTCGAGGGCAGCATCCGCGACAACGTCACGTACGGGCTCGGGCACACCGACGAGGCGACGCTGCTGAGCGCCCTGGAGGACGCCAACGCCATGGAGTTCGTCCGCCGGCTGCCCCAGGGCCTGGACACGGTCGTCGGTGAGCGCGGCGCCCGGCTCTCGGGCGGCCAGAAGCAGCGGCTCGCGATCGCCCGGGCGCTGATCCGCGACCCGAGGGTCCTGGTGCTCGACGAGGCGACCTCGGCGCTGGACAACCGCTCCGAGGCGCTGGTGCAGGAGGCGCTGTCCCGGCTGGTGCACGGCCGCACCGTCTTCGTCGTCGCGCACCGTCTCTCCACCATCCAGGGCGCCGACCGGATCGTGGTCATGGAGGGCGGCCGGGTCGCGGAGGTCGGCACGCACGAGGAACTGCTGGGCCGCCACGGGGTGTACGCGGGCCTCCAGCCGGCGTTCCCGTGACGGCGTCGGGGTCCCGGGCACCCGGGACCCCGACGAACGCTCACCAGTCGTGGACGGTGCCGTCCCGCAGCCGGTTCACGGGCAGATAGGTCTGCTCGTACGGATGGGCCGCCGCGAGCTCCTCGTCCAGCTCCACGCCGATTCCGGGCGCCTCGCCGGGGTGCAGGAAGCCGTCGGTGAAGGTGTACGCGTGCCGGAACACCTCCTCGGTGAGGGCGTTGTGGCCCGAGTACTCCTGGATGCCGAAGTTGTGCACGGCGAAGCCGAGGTGGACGGCGGCGGCCATCCCGACCGGGGAGATGTCCTCCGGCCCGTGGATCGCGCTCTTGATCTGGTACTGGGCGGCGAAGTCGAAGAGCTTGCGCAGCGGGGTGACCCCGCCGAAGTGGGTGACCGCGCTGCGCACGTAGTCGATCAGCTGCTCGGTGATCAGTGTCTGGTAGTCGTACACCGTGTTGAAAACCTCGCCGATCGCCAGCGGCGTGGTGGTGTGCCGGCGTACGAGCCGCAGCGCCTCCTGGTTCTCGGTGGGGGTGCAGTCCTCCAGCCAGAACGGGCGGTACGGCTCCAGGTCCTTGCCGAGGCGGGCCGCCTGAATGGGCGTGAGGCGGTGGTGCGCGTCGTGGAGCAGCGGTATCCCGGCGCCGAACTCCGCGCGTACCGCCTCGAACACGGCGGGGGTGTGGCGCAGGTAGGCGTCCGTGTCCCAGTCCTCGACCAGGGGCCGGGCCTGCTGGTGGAGGACGCGCTCGCCCTGCTCGTCGGTGGTGTGCACGCCGTAGACGGCCTTGAGGCCGGGGATGCCCGTCTGGATGCGGACGGCGGGGTAGCCCTCGGCCAGCCGCTGCCGTACGGAGTCGAGGAGCTCGGGGATGTCGCGGCCGTTTGCGTGGCCGTAGGTGGCGAGGCGGTCCCGGGACGCGCCGCCGAGCAGCTGGTAGAGCGGCAGCCCGGCGGCCTTCGCCTTGATGTCCCACAGGGCGACGTCGACGGCGGCGATCGCGGCCATCGTGACCGGGCCGCGCCGCCAGTACGCGCCCCGGTAGAGGTACTGCCAGGTGTCCTCGATCCGGTGCGGGTCCAGGCCGGTCAGCAGGGGCGCCACATGGTCGGTGAGGTAGCTGACGACGGCGAGTTCCCGGCCGTTGAGCGTGGCGTCGCCGAGACCGGTGATGCCTTCGTCCGTCGTCAGTTTCAGCGTCACGAAGTTGCGGCCGGGGCTGGTGACGACGACCTGCGCGTCGGCGATCCTCATGGTGGCTCTCTTTCGGGCTGCGGCGGGCCGCCGCCCGTCGCCCTGACCGGGGGCATCCCGCTGCATAGAGTGGCGTGCGTGATGGTGCGTGAGGATACGGGACGGACGGGCGGGCGCCGCGCGGGCTACCTGGCAGCGGCGGTGGTCTTCGCCATCGGCATGGCCGGCACCACGCTTCCGACGCCGCTCTACGGGCTCTATCAGAAGGAGATCGGGTTCTCCGAGCTGATGGTGACCGTCGTCTTCGCGGTGTACGCGGTCGCGGTCATCTCCGTGCTCCTGGTGGCGGGCAACTACTCGGACAAGGTGGGCCGCAAGCCGGTGCTGCTGGCCGCCATGGCACTGTCCGCCGCGAGTGCGGGGTGCTTCCTGCTGGAGGGCGGGCTGCCCCTGCTCTTCGCCGGGCGGGTGCTGTCCGGCGGCGCGGCCGGGCTGCTGAGCGGCGCGGCGACGGCGGCGGTCATCGAGCTCGCGTCCCCGGGGCAGAAGGCACGCGCCGGGTTCGCCGCGACGGCCGCGAACATGGGCGGTCTGGGCTGCGGCCCGCTGCTCTCCGGTGTGCTGGCCGAGTACGCGCCCCGGCCGCTGTCCCTGCCGTTCTGGGTGCACCTGGGTCTGGTCGCCGTGGCGTGCCTCATCACGTGGCGGCTGGCGGAGACGGTGGCCGAGCCGCGGCGGTGGCCCCGGCTCGAACCGCAGGGTGTCAGGGTGCCCGCCGAGGTGAAGGGCGTGTTCGTGCCGGCCTCGCTGGCCGCCTTCGCCGGTTTCGCGCTGCTCGGCCTGTTCACGGCGGTCGCGCCCAGCTTCGCGGCCGAGACGCTGGACGTGCACAACCTGGCGGTGACGGGCGCGGTGGTGTTCTCGGTGTTCTGCGCCTCGACGATCGGGCAGTCGCTGGCCCCGCGCATCGGGGCGCGCCGGGCGCTGCCGCTGGGCTGCGGCGTGCTGATCGTGGGGCTGCTGCTGGTCGCGTCGTCGTTGCTGGCGAAGTCGCTGGTGCTGCTCGTCCTGGGCGCGGTCTGCGGGGGCATCGGGCAGGGGCTCGCCTTCCGGGCCGCGCTGACGCTCGTGAGCGAGGCGGCCCCCGCCGAGCACCGGGGCGGCACGATCTCGGCGTTCTTCGTCGTCGCCTACACCGGGATCTCCCTGCCGGTGGTGGGAGTGGGCGCGCTGGCGACCGCGGTGGGGCTGCGCGATGCCGGGCTGGTCTTCACGGGCTGCGTGATGGTGCTGGCGGCGGTGTCGGGGACGTACGCGGCACTCAGGACGCCGACCGCGGCGTGACGGGGGGCCTCGGACGGAACGGCCATATTCCCCCATTCGGGCTATATTTATGTCTTCGTAGCATTTCCCTTCACTGGGCTCGGGGATCCGTTCCAACAGGAGGAAGGTGCGTCCGATGACCGCTTCCACCCGAGTCCGCCGCCTGCTGGCCGGCGCCGCCGCGACCGGTCTGCTCGCCGGCGGAGCCGCCCTGGGGACCGCCGGGGCGGCGCAGGCCGCCCCGGCCCCCGCACCGGCCGCCGTATCCGCCGCGACCCACCACCACGGCCACTGCACCTGGCAGCAGGGCCACTGGCAGAAGCAGTGGGTCAAGGGCCACTGGACGAAGCAGTGGCACAAGGGCCACTACACCGACCACAAGGTCTGGCACCCCGGACACTACGACCGGCACGGGCACTGGAAGCCCGGTCACTGGACCCACCACACCCAGTGGGTCAAGGGCCACTGGACCAAGGTGTACGTCCCCGGCCACTGGGACACCCACTGGGTGAAGGGGCACTGGAGCTGCCCCAGGTGAGCGGTCTCAGTCGCACTCCTTCCCGTTCAGCGTGAAGGAGTCCGGGCCGGCGGCCGGCGCGCCGTTCGCCTGGAACCCGAACGAGGCGCTGCCGCCCGCCGGGACGGAGCCGTTGTGGCCGGCGTTCCTGACCGTGACCCGGGTGCCGCTCTGCGTGGCGGTCGCGTTCCACGCGTTGCTGACGCTTTCGGCGCCCTGGAAGTCGAAGGCCAGCTGCCAGCCGTCCAGCGGCGTCGACCCGGTGTTCTTCACCGTCACCTCGGCGGTGAAACCCGTGCCCCATGCCTGGCTGACCCGGTACGTGACGTGGCAGGCCCCCGGCTGGGGGTCGGGCGTGTCCGTCGGGTCGGGCGTCGGAGTGGGGTCGGGGGTGGTCGTCGGGTCGGGGGTGGTCGTCGGGTCGGGGGTGGTCGTCGGGTCGGGGTCCGGCCCGGGGTCCGCGCCGTCCGGGGCGCTCCCCCACTGGGGCGCCGAGCCCTCCAGGAGCACCATGCGCGGGGCGTCGACCGGCGTGCCGCCCGGGGTCGTCGCCGTCGACGGGTAGGACCAGTCGTTCGACGGGTCCCAGGCACCGGCCGAGCTGATCCGGAACTGCACCTCCTTGCGGTAGGCGGACTGGCCGGCCGGTGCGATGTCCGTACCCGAGCAGTCCACCGTCGCGTAGTAGACGTCGCCCGCCAGATGCGTGGGGCCCGTCACCTCGCCGCACTGGTTGTAGTTGGTGGTGAAGCTGATGTCGTCGGGTGCGACGCCGGGCTCCAGCGTGAAGTAGTACCGGACCGAGGCGTCGGTGAGCGCGCGGGCGGGCCAGGCGGACCGGTTGATCAGGTACGCCTTGATCTCGGTGAAGTTCGCTCCGGCCGCGTTCACCGACGCCTGGACGGACATCTCCGGCCCGTCCGGCGCCTCCGGCTGCGGGAAGTCCGTGAGCGGGCTCCCGCCGTACTCCGCGTAGAGCCGGGCCAGTGCCCCGGTGAAGGCGGCGTTGTAGTCGGTGGCGACCTCGTTGTTGACGTAGTTGCCGCGGTCGTCGGTGTACGAGTCGTCGGGAGCGCTCGGACCGCCCACCAGTGCCCCGTACAAGGTGTGCCGGCTCTCCACCGGGTTGGTCATCTGGTCGGTCCACGAGCCGTGGGCCGTGCGGTGGTGCGGCTTGGTCGGCGGGTTCTCGCCGAAGCCGACGACGTAGCTCGATCCGCGCGGGTTGTCGCCGAGGGCGTAGTCGATCTGACGGACCGCGAAGTCGTGGTAGCGGGCCTTGCGGGTGGCGTCACCGGTGAGCCAGTCGGAATAGCTCAGCGCGGCGAAGGCGGTGTTCGCGGCGTATCTGAGGGATCCCCAGCTGTCCAGCACCGCCTGGCCGCCGGGCGAGTAGGGCACCCGCTGCCCGTTGACGCCGACGGTCCACCAGTCCAGCCAGCGGTTCGCGTCGTCGATGTACTTCTGCTTGCCCGTCAGCTGGGCGAGCAGCACGTAGGCCCCGTAGGAGGTGTCGTCCCAGGAGAGCGTCCAGCGGTAGGACCGGGTGGTGGTCTGCGGCTCGGTGGAGAGGTTGTCGTAGTACGACTCGGCCTTGGCGAGGTACGCGGTGTCGCCGGTCGCCTTGTACAGCCAGATGGCACCCCAGACGAGCTCGTCGTTGTACCCGCTCCAGGAGTTGTAGTAACTCTGCGCGTCGGTGATGCAGTCGCTGTACTTGCCCCGGTAGGTGTCGGCGAAGGTGTACAGCTGCTTCGCGTGGGTGATCAGCTTCGCCGCGTACGCCGGGTCGCTGTCGGAGAACACCATCGACGAGGAGGCCAGCGCGGCGGCGGTCTGGCCCGCCAGGTCGCTGCCCGGGCAGGAGGCGTCGATCTTGTACGCCGGGCGCTTCATCGGCATCACCTCGGCGGGGCCCCACCACTTGTGGTCGTCGCCGCCGTTGCCGACCTGGCCGTACAGCACGTTGGGCGAGGGGTGGGCCTTCAGGAGGTAGTCGTCCACGAAGCGCAGGCTGTTCCGCAGGTACGGCAGCTGGCCCGACGCCTCGTAGGCCGCCCTCTGCTCCGTGCCGCCCCAGGCGAGCATGGTGGCCGAGTAGGCCATGGGAAGACCGAACTTCACATGGTCCCCGGCGTCGTACCAGCCGCCCGTCAGGTCCAGGCCGGCGTCCTTGCCGTCGTCCAGCGCGGAGTCGCCGCGCCAGGAGACGCGGTTGGTGTCGGGCAGCTTTCCGGACTGCTGGGCCTCGTAGAAGAGGACGGACTTCTGCAACGCCTCGCCGTAGTCGAACGCGGGGGCGGCCGCCGCGCCGGCCGGCAGGGACAGCGGGAGCAGCAGGCCGGCGCCGACGGCGAGCGCCAGGGCGACGGCTCCTAGCGGGCCTGGCCTTCGGGACCGCCTTCGCAAGGCGGGGAGGGTGAGCGAGCGCAACGGACTTTCCCTTCGTCACGTCGGTGGGGGTGCCGGGTGTGTGCGGGGGTGCGTGCGTGTCTGCCCCTCGGGGCGTGGGAGCGCTCCCAAGGGCGTTGCTCATGAAGCCAGTTCCCGGGAGGGCTGTCAACGGTTGCGGCACGCCCTCTTCACCCGACGACCACCCGCAGACGCCGCACCGGCCACCCGTTCGGGTGACCCCGCGCGCGAACGGGCGTGAAGCGGCCAAGGCTGGCGTTCTGAACGCACTGTGGCGTCGCGACCGGAGGTACAGATGAGCGCGATGGACATGCCGGCGGATCTGCCGAAGGATTCGGCACGCACCGCCGCCAGGGACCGGCCCGCAACGCCGAGGATCAGCTGGCTGACGCTCGCCCTGATGACGACGGCGTCGGTGGCGAGTCTGCGGGCCGCGCCGACGATGGCGGTCTACGGGCTGGCCTGTGTCTTCCTCTATCTCCTGCCGGCCGTCGTGTTCCTGCTGCCGACCGCGCTGGTCTCGGCCGAACTGGCATCGGGCTGGCCCGGCGGCGTCTACCGCTGGGTGAGCGAGGGGCTGTCCAAGCCGCTCGGATTCCTCGCCGTGTGGTGCCAGTTCGCGATGACGATCTTCTACTACCCGAGCCTGCTGGCGTTCGTGGCGTCCACGATCGCGTACGTCATCGATCCTTCGCTCGCGTCCAACGGCCTGTACACCGCGATCGTGATCATGGTGCTCTACTGGACCGGCGTCTGGGTCTCGTCCCGGGGCACCAAGGCCTTGGCCGGCCTGTCCTCCTGGGGACTCGTCATCGGGACGCTGATCCCCGGCACCGTGCTGGTCGTGCTCGGCATCGTCTTCCTCGGACAGGGGAACGGCTCCGCCGCGCCGATGACCTCGGCGCATCTGCTTCCGCAGTGGACGGGGCTCGCCAGCCTGGTGCTCATCGTCAACAACTTCCTGTCGTACTCCGGCATGGAGATGAACGCCGTGCACGTCTCTTCGCTGCGCGATCCGGCGAAGGAGTACCCGAAGTCGATGTTCCTGGCGATGGGTCTGGTGCTGCTGATCTTCATCCTGCCGGCGCTCGCGATCAGCTGGGTGGTGCCCGCCAGCCAGCTGAGCCTGACGGCCGGTGTGATGCAGGCGTTCGACGCGTTCTTCGCCCACTTCCACGTCGGCTGGATGACACCCATCGCAGCGGTGATGCTGGTGTCCGCGGCGCTCGGCGGGATGCTGACGTGGCTGGCCGGGCCGTCCAAGGGCCTGCTGGAGATCTCCCGCAGCGAGGGCTATCTGCCGCCCTATCTCCAGCGGCTCAACAAGAACGGCATCCAGCAGAACATCCTGGTCACCCAGGGCATCGTCACCACCGTCATCGCGCTGCTCTACGCGCTGATCCCGAACGTGTCGAGCGTCTACTGGATCTTCTCCACCATCACGACGCAGGTGTACCTCATCGTCTATCTGCTGATGTTCGTGGCGGCGGTACGGCTGCGGAAGACCCAGCCGGACCACCCGCGCGGCTACCGCGTGCCGGCGCTCGGCCTGCTGTGCGGGGTCGGCCTGCTGGCGTCGCTCGCGGCCCTGGCCATCGGCTTCGTGCCGCCCTCGCAGTTCGGCGGCGGCAGCGTCGGGGTGTACGTGGCCATCGTCGGTGGCGGGCTCGTCGTCCTCGGCCTGCTGATCCCATGGCTGTTCCTGAAACTGCGCAAACCCGGCTGGCGCACGGCGGCGGCCGGTGAGGAGGCCGCGTCATGAGCCCGACCCGCTTCGCCTCCGAGCACCGCTGGCTCTACATCGGCGCGATCGTCGTCCTGGTGGCGCTCGTGGTCGTCGGCATCATCCGGTACGAGAAGGTCAAGACGAACAACAAGGCGACGGAGAAGGCCGAGCAGCTGGCCGACGCGGCCGTGGCGGCCGGCTACCCCCGGCCCGATGTGGGCACCATCAAGCGCACCCTGGGCGACGACGGCGGCCAGGTCTGCGAGAAGCCCGGCTCCTCGCTCAAGTCCGCGCTGTGGAAGATGAACATCTCCAACGGCGCCACCGGCCCCGGCATGCGCCCCGTGATCGGCGACACCGAGGCGATCCGCGCGGAGGCGAAGATCCTGGAGATCTACTGCCCGGACAAGCTGGACAAGATCGAGGACAAGATCGCCGACCTCAAGACCGAGAACACAGTGAGGCGCTGATGGCCACCGACGAACTCGCCGGACGCATCTCCGGCCTGATGTCCCGCGCACGGACGGACCTGACCGAACTGGTCTCCATCCCCTCCGTGGCCGACCCCCGGCAGTATCCGCCCGAGGAGTGCGAGCGGGCCGCCCAGTGGGTGGCCGACGCCTTCACCGAGGCCGGACTCCAGGACGTACACCTGGCGAAGACCCCGGACGGCAGCAACGCGGTCATCGGGCACCGCCCGCCCCCACCCGGCGCGCCGACCGTACTGCTCTACTGCCACTACGACGTACAGCCCCCGCTGGACGACGACGCGTGGACCACGCCGCCCTTCACGCTGACCGAGCGCGACGGCCGCTGGTACGGGCGGGGCACGGCCGACTGCAAGGGCAACATCGTCATGCACCTCACCGCCCTGCGTGCGCTCGGCGACGACATTCCCGTCGGGCTGAGGTTTGTGGCCGAGGGTTCGGAGGAACAGGGCACCGGCGGTCTCGAAGAGTACGTGGCCGCGCACCCCGAGAAGTTCGCCGCCGACGCCCTGCTGGTCTGCGACACGGGGAACGCGGCCGTCGGCGTCGGCACCGCCACCACCTCCCTGCGCGGCGTGGTGAACGTCGTGGTCACCGTCGACACGCTGGCCGGCGAGGTGCACTCCGGGATGTTCGGCGGACCGGCTCCCGACGCACTGGCCGCGCTGATCCAGCTGCTTTCCACCCTGCGCGACCCCGAAACCGGCGCCACCCGCGTACGCGGCCTGGACGCCTCGGGCACCTGGGAGGGGGCGCGCTACGAAGAGGACCAGTTCCGCGAGGACGCCGGTGTCCTCGACGGCGTGCCCCTCACCGGGACAGGCACCGGCTCGGTGTCCGACCTTCTGTGGGCCCGCCCGGCCGTCACCGTCCTCGGTATCGACTGCCCGCCCGTGGTGGGCTCCTCCGCCTCGGTCCCGCCCACCGCCCGCGCGCGGGTGAGCCTGCGCATCCCGCCGGGCACCGACGCGGATGCCGCCCAGCGCGCGCTGACGGACCATCTGACCTGGGCATCCCCCTGGGGCGTACGGGTCGGGGTGGAGCCGGAGCAGTCCGGCGCGCCGTTCCGCGCGGCCACGGACGGTCCGGCGTACCGGGCGCTCGGCGAGGCGATGCAAACGGTGTACGGGAAGCCGATGGCGTACCTCGGCCAGGGCGGGTCCATCCCGCTCTGCAACGTCCTCGCGGACGCCTGCCCGTCGGCCGAGATCATCCTGATGGGCGTCGAAGAACCGCGGTGCCTCATCCACGCGCCCAACGAGAGCGTCGACCCCACGGAGATCGAGCACATGGCCCAGGTGGAGGCCCTCTTCCTCCATGCCTTCGCCCGCGCGCCGCGCTGAACGCGGTGACGGGAACGGAGCCCGTCAAGGAGGCCGACGGGCACGACGCCCTTGTCGGCTTCCTCGACGGGCTGACCCGGCTCCTCCTCGGGACCAGCGGCGAGGGGGCGGAGCAGGTCGAACGCTCCGTCACCTCAGCGGCCCGCGGCCTCGGCGGCACCGCGTCGGTGGCGGTGCTGCCCGACGCCGCCACGGTCGCCGTGACCTCGCACGGCCGCAGCTCGGCCATCGTGGTGCGCGCCTTCCCGGAGGTCTTCCGGATGGACCGGGTGGTGGCGCTCAAGCCGCTCCTGGACGAGGTGGCGGCGGGCCGGCTGGACGCCCGGAAGGCCGGCGACCGGCTCGCCGCGATCAGCCGCGCCGCTCCCCCGTACCCCTGGTGGGCGAAGCTGCTGGGGGTGGTGCTGTTCTCGGTGGGCTTCGCGCCGCTGATGCAGCCGACCTGGTACGAGGTCGGGAGCACGGCGGTCCTCGCCACGGTCGCGGCGTGCCTGGCCGTGGCGGCGGACCGGCTGCCCCGGCTGGCGAAGGTGCTGCCGCTGATCGCGGCGATGACCGTGTCGCTGCTCGCCCTGGAGGTGTTCGCCCGCTCCCCCGCGCACGGCGGCCCGGTGCTGCTGATGCTTCCGGCGCTGTTCTTCTTCGTCCCCGGTGACTACCTCAGCGCGGCGGCGGCCGAGCTCGCCGCCGGGTACCTCACGACCGGCGCGGTGCGCCTGGTGTACTCGGTCGCGCTCCTGGTCCAGCTCTATGTGGGCGTGATCCTGGGCCTGGTCATCACGGGCCGTCCGCGTCAGGACCTGTTCGACGTGGCGGCCGGGGCCGATCTGCCGCGCTGGGTGCTCTTCGCGAGCTGGGTCGTCTTCACCGTGGGCGCCCTGCTGGCCTTCGCCGTACCCGCCCGGCTGCTGGGCATGCTCCTGGTGCTCGTGTATCTGACGGTGGGTGTGCAGACGGGTCTTACGCGGCTGCTCGGTGACGTGGGCGGCACGTTCACGGCGGCGGTCGTGCTCGGCGCGGTCACGACCTGGCTGGCGCGCCGTCCTGGCCGCCCGCCGCGTCTGGTCCTGGTGCTGCCGGGATTCTTCACGCTGACGGTGGGCTCGCTCGGGATGCGGGGACTGACGGCCCTGGCGGGCGGGTACGCGATCGAGGGCTTCCGCGACCTCACGGAGCTGGTCACCCTCGTGACCGCGATCGGTACCGGGCTGCTTCTGGGTGCGGTGGTGGCGCAGCGCCCGGGCGAGAGCGCCTGACCCCGGGCCGGTCGCCGGCGTGCCGGTCTCAGATGGCCGGGATGTCCACGCCGTCGGCCGGTGCGGCCTCGTTCAGCGCGAACCAGGCGGTCTTCCCCTCCGGTTCGGGCCGTACGCCCCATTGGTCGGCGAGGATGTCCAGCAGCAGCAGGCCGCGGCCCGAGGAGGCGAGCTCGCCCGGAGTGCGCTGGTGGGGCAGTTCGTCGCCGCGGTCCATGACCTCGACCAGCAGCCGGCGGGTGCCGGTCTCCCCGGAGACGGTGGCGTTGAGGGCGCCGTCCTGGTCGGTGTGCACGAGGACGTTGCCGAGGAGTTCGGTCGCCAGGAGCACGGCGGTGTCCACCTGATCCGGGCGCGCCCAGTCGTGCAGCAGCGCCTTGAGCTCCGCGCGGGCCTCGGCCAGCCCCTCGCCCTGGTCCTGGCCCACGGTGAGCATCAGCCGGCGCTGGCTGATCTCGGCGCGGGCGTGGATGGCGTCGCGGCGGAGCAGCAGGAGGGCGATGTCGTCACCGTCGCGGGCGACGGCCTCCCCCCGGGCGCCGGGGCCGGGGTCGAGGACGGCCGCCATGAGCCGGTCGGCGATGCCCTCCAGGTCGTCCGCCGGTCCGGGCGAGAAGGCGTCGCGCACCCGCACCCAGCCGGTGTACATGTCGTGGCCGCCGTTCTCGATGAACCCGTCGGTGCACAGCATGAGGATCTCGCCCTCGTGCAGGCGCACGGTGTCGATGGGGTAGTCCTCCTCGCCGGGCATCAGTCCGAGCGGCAGCCCGCCGCTGACGTGCTTGAGCATGCAGGTGCCGTCCGGCATGCGCAGGACGGGGTGCGGGTGGCCCGCGCGGGCGATGTGCAGATCGCCGGTGGACGGGTCGGCCTCGATGTACAGGCAGGTCGCGAAGCGGTCCTCGTCCAGGGTGGTCAGGAAGCGGGAGGCGCGTGCCAGGACGGCGTCGGGGCCGTGCCCCTCGGCCGCGTACGCGTGCACGGCGGTACGCAGCTGGGCCATGAGCCCCGCGGCGTGCACGTCGTGTCCCTGGACGTCGCCGATCACGACGGCCATCCGGCCGTTCGGCAGGTCGATGCTGTCGTACCAGTCGCCGCCGACCATGAGACCGCCGCCGGTCGGCACGTAGCGGGTGGCGACGCTGAGCCCGGTCAGGGCCGCGCCCGCGGTGTGCATGCTGCGGCGCAGGCCCCGGGAGAGTTCCAGTTCGGCGCGGCTGGCCCGGGCGCGTTCGAGGACCTGGGCGATCATGCGTCCGGTGACGGTGAGCAGGGCGCGCTCGCTCGCCGTGAAGTCCAGGGGGGTGCGGAAGGCGGCCAGCCAGACCCCGACGACCCGGCCGGCGGTGACCAGGGGCAGGAAGGCCCACGCCTCGCGGCCCTTGCGCGCGGACAGGTGCCAGGTCGCGGGGAAGCGGCGCTGGTACTCCTCCGGGGAGGCCAGGTAGACGGCGCGCCCGGTCCTGGCCACCTCGGCGGCCGGGTAGCCGGTGTTCATGGGCATGCGGAACGCGCGGCCCGCGCCGCCGGGCCGGAATCCGTACTGTCCGAGAGCGGTGAGGTTGCCCTCGGCGATGCCGAAGACGCACTGGCCGTCCAGCGGGAAATCGGGGGCGTACAGGCCGGCGGCGAGTCGCAGCGCCTCGTCGAGGGTGTCGGCGGCGGCGACCGCGTGTCCGGCCGAGAGCAGCAGGGAGTCGCGGCGTCTGGCCTCTTCCGGCGTGCCGTCGCCCCGGGTCCCGTGGTCGGGTCCCGGGGGGAGGGCCGGGTCGGGGCCCGGCGCCTGCATCCGGTTCAGCGCCTCGATCTGGCCCAGCTCGGCCTCGAACGCGTCGGTCGGTGGCTCATGCCGTTCACCACCCATCCGGCTTTCCCTTCGTCCCGATGTCGTCGGCGACTGTTCGTTCCATGCTCCGACGGGAGAGCCGGGTCCGCAGTGCGAGACGGCACCGCACCGCCGCCGGAGTATGCCGGGGGGCTAGTACGGGCGGGCCGTCCGCGCGGGCCGGCCGGGGGCACCGGCGGGTCGGGAAGCGCTCGGACGTAGGCCCTGGCCGGGACGGTTCGTGGGCTAGCGGTACGCCGGTGACCTGCGGATATCGCTGAAGTCGATGGCCCGGTCGGCCTCCCGGATGGTCTCTTCAGCCACCCGGCGCACCTCTGCCATCACATCCCCGTGCTCCTCCACGAGCCCGGCGTAGATCGGTGCGTCGGAACTGTCTGTGAAACTCACGTCGAACTGCCTCAATCGGTCGTGTCTGCCGTGGTCCGGCCGGAAACAGGGGCCGATTCTACGCAGGTCCGGTGCCGGGTCCGCACGGGGCACCGCACGTTTGACCTCAAGTTCGCTTGAGCTTCTAGCGTTCTTCTCACACCCCCGGTCCGCACGGGCCGCCGGGGCCGTACCGATCCGTTCTGCCCCGGAGGCACCCGTATGAGCATGGAAGTGACCGCGTGGTCGTCGCTGCACAGCACGATCAACGCGCAAGCGGACCGCCGCCCCTTCTCCCGGGCCACCGTGCGCCGGATCGCCTCGTTCGCCGGGCCGCGCCGCCGGAAGATCTACCAGTTCCTGCTGCTCAGCGTGGTCACGGCGGTGCTGGCCGTGGCCACCCCGATGCTGGCGGGCCGGGTGGTCGACGCGATCGTGGAGGGCAAGGAGAGCGGCACGGTCGTCCGGCTCGCCCTGCTGATCGCGGTGATCGCCGTGGCTGAGGCCGGGCTCGGACTGCTCACCCGGCTGCTGTCGGCCACGCTGGGTGAGGGGCTGATCCTGGACCTGCGGTCGGCCGTCTTCGACCATGTGCAGCGGATGCCGGTCGCCTTCTTCACCCGGACCCGGACCGGGGCGCTGGTGAGCCGGCTCAACAACGACGTCATCGGCGCGCAGCGGGCGTTCAGCAACACCCTGTCCGGGGTCGTCTCCAATGTGGTGACGCTGGTGCTGACGCTCGCCGTGATGCTGACGATCTCCTGGCGGATCACGCTGCTCGCGCTCGTACTGCTGCCGGTGTTCGTCGTGCCGGCCCGGCGGATGGGCTCGCGGATGGCGCGCATGCAGCGTGAGGCGGCCGCGCACAACGCGGCGATGAGCACGCAGATGACCGAGCGGTTCTCGGCGCCCGGCGCGACCCTGGTGAAGCTCTTCGGCCGGCCCGCCGACGAGTCCGCCGAGTTCGCGGCGCGGGCGGGGCGCGTACGGGACATCGGCATCCGCACGGCGATGGCGCAGTCCACGTTCATCACGGCGCTGACCCTGGTGTCCGCCCTTGCCCTGGCCCTCGTCTACGGGCTGGGCGGTTACTACGCGCTGCACGGCAGCCTGGAGCCGGGCGCGGTCGTGACGCTGGCGCTGCTGCTCACCCGGCTCTACGCCCCGCTGACGGCGCTGGCGGGCGCCCGGGTCGAGGTGATGAGCGCGCTGGTGAGCTTCGAGCGGGTCTTCGAGATCCTGGATCTGAAGCCGCTGATCGCCGAGAAGCCGGGCGCCCGTACGGTGCCCGAGGGGCCGGTGTCCGTGGAGTTCGACGGGGTCTCCTTCGGCTACCCGTCCGCCGACAAGGTGTCGCTGGCCTCGCTGGAGGAGGTCGCGACGCTGGACTCCCGGGGCGGCACACGGGTGCTGCACGATGTCTCGTTCCGGGCCGAGCCCGGCCGGATGGTCGCCCTGGTCGGCTCGTCGGGCGCCGGCAAGTCGACGATCGCCCAGTTGCTGCCCCGGCTCTACGACACCGATGAGGGCGCGGTGCGGCTGAACGGCGTCGACGTACGCGATCTGACCGCCGAGTCGATCCGTGACACGCTCGGCATGGTCACCCAGGACGGGCATCTCTTCCACGAGTCGGTGCGCGCCAACCTCCTGCTGGCCCGGCCCTCCGCCACCGAGGACGAGATCTGGGACGCGCTGCGGCGCTCCCGGCTCGACGGCCTGGTGGCCTCGCTGCCGGACGGGCTCGACACGGTCGTCGGCGAGCGCGGCTACCGGCTCTCCGGCGGTGAGCGCCAGCGGCTGACGATCGCCCGGCTGCTGCTGGCCGGGCAGCGGGTGGTCATCCTGGACGAGGCGACCGCGCACCTCGACTCCACGTCCGAGGCGGTCGTGCAGGAGGCCCTGGCCGAGGCGCTGGAGGGGCGCACCGCCCTGGTGATCGCGCACCGCCTCTCGACGGTGCGGGCCGCCGATCTGATCCTGGTCGTGGAGGAGGGCCGGGTCGTGGAGCGGGGTACGCACACCGCGCTGCTGGCGGCCGGGGGCCGGTACGAGGAGTTGTACCGGACGCAGTTCGCCGCGCCGGACGCGGCGGGCGAGCAGCAGGAGCCCGTGCGGTCCGCCTGACGCGAGCGCCCCCGGTCCGTGCGGACCGGGGGCGCTCGGCGCGTGGGGTGCTCAGTCGTTGTCGGTCTCCTGGTGGGTGACGGAGCCGTTCGACGCGTCGATGTCGAAGGTCGTCTTCTTCCAGTCCTTCGTCACGACGTCGGTCTTCCAGACGAGCGTGCCCTGGTCGTTGTCGTCCAGGTCGAGGGCGGTCACCGTGCCCTGCTGCTTCGCGAGGGCGGCCTTCGCCGCCTGCTGCGGGGTCTGCTTGGCCTGGGTGATCCGCTTGGCCGTCTTGGCCTTGTCCGAGGTGCTCTGGTCGCTGTCCTCGGCCGAGCTGAGGACCTTGCCGGAGACGGCGTCGATGTGAACCTTGTGCTTGGTCCCGGTCCTGGCGGCGACGGTCGCGACCCACTGCGGGGCACCGGCCGCGGCGCTGCCCGTCGGCGAGGGGCTGCCGGTGGGGCTGCCGGTGGGCGAGGGGCTGCCCGTCGGAGAAGGGCTGGGGCTCTCGTCGTCGTCGGCCGCGTCCTCGGCGGTCTTGAGTTCGAGATCGACGAGCTTGCCGCCCTTGACCTCGCCCTCGGCCGTGGTGACGGCCTTGTCATAGGTGACCTTGGTGGCGGAGATCAGGTCCTTGCGTTCCTGCTGGTCCTCCGTCATCTGGCCGGGCGAGGCGCTCTCGCTCCCGCTGGGGGACGGACTCTTCGTGGCCTCGGGCACGGCGCGGGCCGCCTCCGAGGTCTTCGTGCTCGCGGAGGTGCTGCCGCTGTCCTGGCCGCAGCCGGTCAGCAGGGCGGCGGTGAGCACGACGCAGGCGACGCCGGCGGCGCGTACGCGGTGGGCACGGAGGAATCCGGTGTTCTTGGAGGGGGAGTCACATGTCATGCCCGCATGCTTAACCGCCGCGCGGCTCCGGCATGTGGAATGACCGGGCAGTGTCACCCGATCGACCGCCATCCCGTTCCGGTGCCGCGTGTCGCCGGGGTTCGGGGGGATTTCGTGCACGGCGGGCGAAGATGCGACGACCGTCCGAATTCCCTGGTCACGCGGGTCGCGATCCGGCGGCTTTGGTGCGAGCCTGAAAGCATGACCTGGGCGTCCTGGACAACACGCGGAGTGTATTCGGGGCACGGCGGCGTGCTCACCGAGGAGGTCGGGCCGCTGTCCGGTGACCTGACCATCCACACCACTTGGGCCGAGGGCACGGCACAGATCACCGTGCAGTACACCGATGCGGCCGACTGGTTCACCATGGCGGGCAGCCCCGTGCCCTGTCCGTCGGAGGAAGCGAGCCGCGCACTGCACGCGGCCGCCGTGGAGGCGGTCCGGCAGGGCTCGGCGGCGACGGTCCCCGTAATGCAACCCGGCCCCGAACAGGCCGCGGGCTCGGAGTGACCGGTGGCCGGTCCCGTACGGATACGGGACCGGCCACCGAGATCTGCCGCGCGAGCGGTCAGGGGCGGATGCCACTGACCACGTCGGCGGTGGCCGTGATGCCGTCCTGGATCGTGGGGGCCATGCTGGTGCCCGCGAGGAGGAATCCGAGCATGCCGCACACCAGCGCGTGCGAGAGCTTCATTCCGCCGTTGCGGAGGAAGACCACCGCGAGAATCAGCAGAAGCAGCACCACTGAGATCGAAATTGCCATGGCCAACCTCCTCCGCCGCGCCTGATTTGCGGCATTCGGCGTCAGTGTGGCGCAGCCTCCGGGCGGTCCGGCGCATCGGCGTGTCCGCCAAACGGGTAGGGCTTGGGTCGAGGCCGCCGAAGCGGGGAAGAGGAGTGGATCGCGCAGGGGGCGCGGGGTGTTCCCGCGCCCCCTGCGGCGAAACCTCAGGGCGCCGGCAGCTCCATGAGCGCGGCGACGGTGTCCCGGTGGCGTCCCGCCGTGCCGTACGCGGTGGCGTCGGCCTTGGCCCGCTTCAGGTAGAGGTGCGCGGGGTGCTCCCACGTCATCCCGATCCCGCCGTGCAGCTGCACGCACTCCTCGGCGGCGTGGACCGCGACCTTCGAGCAGTACGCCTGCGCGACGGCCACGGCCAACGGCGTGTCGGGGCTGCCGGTGGCGAGGGCGTCGGCGGCGTTCCGCGCGGCGGCCCGGGCCGAGACGACCTCCAGCCAGAGCTGCGCCATGCGGTGCTTGAGCGCCTGGAAGGAGCCGATGGGCCGGTTGAACTGGTGGCGCTCCCGGGTGTGTCGCACCGTCTCGGTGAGGCACCACTCGGCGAGTCCCAGTTGTTCGGAGGCGAGCAGTCCGGCACCGGCGAGCAGCCCCCGGTCCACCGCGCGCCCTCCGGCCCCGGCGTCCGCGAGGCGGGTGCCGGTGGCGCCGTCGAGCGTGACGGTGGCGAGCGGGCGGGTGAGGTCGAGCGCGACGAGCGGTTCGACGCGCACGCCGGGCGCGTCGGTGGCGACCGCGTACAGGCCGTCGGCGGTGGGGACCAGGAGCACGTCGGCCACGGCCGCGTCGGCGACGGGGCCGAGCGTCCCGTCCAGGGAACCGTTCACCGCCGAGGCGTGCCCGCCCACCGGGTCGGCCGAAGCGGCCGCGAACGGCACGGCCACCACCGCGACCTGGCGCCCCTCGGCGAGCCCGGTGAGGAGTTCCGCGGCCGGCCCGTCCTGCGCGCCGAGCGCCAGCAGCGCCTCGGTGGCGACGACGGAGCTGGTCAGGAACGGCGCGGCCGCGACGCTGCGGCCCAGCTCCTCCAGGACGACGGCGGCCTCGCGGTGCGTGGCGCCCTGGCCGCCCAGCTCCTCGGGCACGAGGAGTCCGGCGGCCCCGATGCCGGTGGCGAGCGCCTTCCACAGCTGCGGGTCGTACGGCGTGTCGGACTCGGTGCGGGCGATCACGGACGGCGCGTCGGCGCGGTCGGCCAGCAGGGAGCGGACGGCGGCGCGCAGGTCCTCCTCGGTCTCGGAGTAGAGGAGGTCGGGCGCCTGGCCTTCGGTCTGTGCGGTCATCGGGAGAGGTCCTTCCAGGCGACGTCCTTGTCGTTGCGGGGCTCGGAGGGCAGTCCGAGTACGCGCTCGGCGACGATGTTGAGCAGCACCTCGCTCGTACCGCCCTCGATGGAGTTGCCCTTGGAGCGGAGGTAGCGGTAGCCCGCGTCGCGGCCGGTGAAGTCGACCAGTTCGGGCCGCCGCATGGTCCAGTCGCTGTACAGCAGGCCCTCGTCGCCGAGGAGTTCGACTTCGAGGCCGCTGATCTCCTGGTTGAGCCGGGCGAAGGCGAGCTTCATCCCGGAGCCCTCGGGGCCGGGCTGCCCGGCGACGAGCTGCTGGCGCAGGCGCTCACCGGTGAGCCGGGCGACCTCCGCCTCGACCCACAGGGTGAGCAGGCGCTGGTGCAGGTCGTGGGTACGCAGTTCGGGCCGTTCGCGCCAGGTCCTGGCGACCGGGCCGATCATGCCGCCCTCGCGGGGGATGCGGGAGCCGCCGATGGAGACGCGCTCGTTCATGAGGGTGGTCTGGGCGACCTTCCAGCCCTCGCCGACGGGTCCGAGCCGGTGGCTGTCGGGGATGCGCACCCCGGTGAGGAAGACCTCGTTGAACTCGGCCTCGCCGGTGATCTGACGGAGCGGCCGGACCTCGACGCCGGGGTCGGTCATGTCGCAGATGAAGTAGCTGATCCCGCGGTGCTTGGGCAGGTCGGGGTCGGTGCGGGCGATGAGGATCGCCCAGCGCGCGAGGTGGGCGCTGGAGGTCCACACCTTCTGCCCGTCGACCACCCAGTCCTCGCCGTCACGCACGGCGCGGGTACCGAGGGCGGCGAGGTCGGAGCCCGCGCCCGGTTCGCTGAAGAGCTGGCACCAGACCTCCTCCCCCACCCACAGGGGCCGCAGGAACCGCTGCTTCTGCTCGTCGGTGCCGAAACCGAGGATGGTCGGGGCAGCCATGCCGAGGCCGATGCCGATGCGGCGCGGGTCGTTGTCGGGCGCGTTCGCGGCGGCGAGCTCGGCGTCGACCACGGGCTGGAGGGAGCGCGGGGCGTCCAGGCCGCCGAGCCCGGCCGGGTAGTGCACCCAGGCGAGTCCGGCGTCGAAGCGGGCCTTGAGGAAGTCGGTGCGCTCGGTGGTCGCCGGAGGGTGCGCGGCGAGCAGTTCGCGGGTGCGGCGGCGCAGTTCGGCGGCGTCGGGTGCGGTCATCGGGCGGCTCCTGACGGGAGAACGACGATGCGGCCGGTGCTGGTGCCGTCGGCGACGCGCTGGACGGCGGCCGCCGCCTCGCCCATCGCGACCCGCTCGCTGATCAGCGGCTTGATGGCGCCTTCAGCGGCGAGCCGGGTCAGCTCCCGGTGGCAGTCGCGTACGGCCTGCGGGTCCTTGGTGTTGTAGAGGCCCCAGTGGAGGCCGAGGACGGAGTAGTTCTTCACGAGGGCGTGGTTGAGCCCGGGGGTGGGAATCGTCCCGGAGGCGAAGCCGACGACGACGATGCGCCCCTCGAAGGCGATGCACTTCACGGACTTGGCATACGCGTCGCCGCCGACCGGGTCGTAGACGACGTCGGCGCCCCGGCCGCCGGTGAACTCCTTGACCGCCGCGACGATGTCCTCGGTGCGCCGGTCGATGACCAGGTCGCAGCCGAGCGCGGCGGCGGCCTTCGCCTTCTCCGGCCCGCCGACGACGCCGATGACGGTGGCGCCTGCGGCCTTGCCGAGCTGGACGGCGGCGCTGCCGACCCCGCCGGCGGCGGCGTGCACGAGCAGGGTCTCCCCCGCCTTCAGCCGGGCGCGCCGGTGGAGCCCGAACCAGCCGGTCTGGTAGCCGATGTGCAGGGCCGCGGCCTCCGCGTCGTCCAGGGATTCCGGGGCGTCCAGCAGAGCGGCCTCGTCGGCGACGACGTACTGGGCGAGGCCGCCGTGCGGCAGGGCGGGGGTCGCGAGCACCCGGCGCCCGTCCTGGGTGCGGCCGCAGATCTCGACGCCCGGGGTGAACGGCAGCGGGGGCCGCACCTGGTACTGGCCTCGGCACAGCAGCGCGTCGGGGAAGTTGATGTTCGCCGCGAGCACCTCGACCAGCACCTGCCCGTCGCCGGGCACCGGCCGGTCCGTCTCCTCCAGCTCCATCACCTCGCTCGGCTCGCCGTTCCGGTGCACTCGCCATGCCTGCATGAGGGGCCTCCACAACACTGTCGGCATTACCACTGCTCCGGCGCATACTAAGCGGTCGCTTGCCTCCGTGGGAACAACCTGCGGGACAACCTTCGGAACAACGGTCCCGAACACGGCCGTGGGGGGGGGGGGGGGGGGGGGGGGGGGGGGGGGGGGGGGGGGGGGGGCGGGGGGGCGGGGGGGGGGGCCCCCCCCCCCCCCCCCCCCGCCGCGCCGG
>NZ_JBIWCN010000036.1:0-24112 GCF_044761525.1 Streptomyces sp. NPDC097595
GGACAGAACAGCGGGAAGACAGCCCAGCAGGGCGTCAGTCAGTGGCAGAGCCACGACCACCGGGACCTGAGTATCAGCATCAATGTCAGTGGCGGGGTGCACGATGGGGGCATGACCGGCTCCGCGCTCGATTCCTTCTCCCCCGCCACCCGCAGCTGGTTCACGGGGGCCTTCAGCGCGCCGACCGCCGCCCAGGAAGGCGCCTGGCGGGCGATCGGCGAGGGATCGGACGTGCTGGTCGTCGCGCCGACCGGCTCGGGCAAGACGCTGGCCGCCTTCCTCGCCGCCCTGGACCGGCTGGCGGCCGTCCCCCCGCCGGCCGAGGCGAAGAAGCGCTGCCGCGTGCTGTACGTGTCGCCGCTCAAGGCGCTCGCGGTCGACGTAGAGCGCAATCTCCGCTCACCGCTGACCGGCATCCGCCAGGAGTCGGTGCGCCAGGGGCTGCCGGAGCCCGAGGTCAGGGTGGGCATCCGGTCGGGCGACACCCCGGCCGCCGAGCGCCGCTCGATGGCGACCCGCCCGCCGGACATCCTGATCACGACGCCCGAGTCGCTGTTCCTGATGCTGACCTCCTCGGCCCGCGAGGCCCTGTCCGGCATCGAGACGGTGATCCTGGACGAGGTGCACGCGGTCGCGGGCACCAAGCGCGGCGCCCATCTCGCCCTGTCCCTGGAGCGCCTGGACGAGCTGCTGCCCCGGCCGGCCCGGCGCATCGGTCTGTCGGCCACCGTCCGGCCGGTCGACGAGGTGGCGCGCTTCCTCTCCCCGCAGCGCAAGGTGGAGATCGTCCAGCCGCCGTCCAGCAAGCGGTTCGACCTGTCGGTGGTGGTCCCCGTCGAGGACCTGGGCGAGCTGGGCGGTTCCCCCGCCACCGACGACACCTCGGGTGAGGCCGAGAAGCCGTCGATCTGGCCGCATGTGGAGGAGCGCATCGCCGATCTCGTCCAGGCGCACCGCTCCACGATCGTCTTCGCCAACTCCCGCCGCCTCGCGGAGCGCCTGTGCAACCGGCTCAACGAGATCGCGTACGAGAGAGCCACCGGCGAGACGATGCCGGAGGCCCACTCCCCCGCCGAGATCATGGCGGAGTCCGGCGCGGCCAAGGGCGCTCCGGCCCTGCTCGCCCGCGCCCACCACGGCTCGGTCTCCAAGGAGCAGCGCGCCCAGGTCGAGGAGGACCTGAAGGCGGGAAGGCTGCCCGCGGTGGTCGCCACCTCCAGCCTGGAGCTGGGCATCGACATGGGCGCGGTCGACCTCGTGATCCAGGTCGAGTCGCCGCCCTCCGTCGCCTCCGGCCTCCAGCGGGTCGGCCGCGCCGGCCACCAGGTGGGCGCGGTCTCCACCGGTGTCGTCTTCCCGAAGTACCGGGGCGACCTGGTGCAGGCGGCCGTGGTCACCGAGCGGATGCGGACGGGCTCCATCGAGGCGCTGCGCGTACCGGCCAATCCGCTGGACGTGCTGGCCCAGCAGCTGGTCGCGATGGTCGCCCTGGACAGCTGGCAGGTGGACGACCTGCTCGCGGTGGTCCGCCGGGCCGCCCCCTTCGCCTCACTGCCCGAGTCGGCGTTCACGGCCGTCCTCGACATGCTCGCGGGCCGCTATCCGTCCGACGCCTTCGCGGAGCTGCGGCCCCGCGTCGTCTGGGACCGCGTCGCCGGTACGGTCACGGGCCGGCCCGGTGCGCAGCGCCTCGCCGTCACCTCGGGCGGGACCATCCCGGACCGGGGCCTCTTCGGGGTGTTCCTCGCCGGGGCGGACCCCAAGAAGGGCGGCGGCCGGGTCGGCGAGCTGGACGAGGAGATGGTCTACGAGTCCCGGGTCGGCGACGTCTTCACACTGGGCACGACCTCCTGGCGGATCGAGGACATCACCCGTGACCGGGTCCTCGTCTCCCCCGCGCCCGGTGTCCCCGGGCGGCTGCCGTTCTGGAAGGGCGACCAGCTGGGCCGACCGCTGGAGCTGGGCCGCGCCCTGGGGGCCTTCCTGCGCGAGCTCGGCGGGCTCTCCCCCGAGGACGCCCGTGACCGCCTGCTCTCCGCCGGCCTTGACACCTGGGCCGTCGACAACGTCCTGGCGTATCTGGACGAGCAGCGCCGGGCCTGCGGTCATGTCCCGGACGACCGGACCATCCTGGTCGAGCGCTTCCGGGACGAGCTGGGCGACTGGCGGGTCGTCGTGCACTCCCCGTTCGGCGCGCAGGTGCACGCCCCGTGGGCGCTGGCGCTGAGCGCCCGCCTGGCCGAGCGGTACGGGATGGACGCCCAGGTCATGCACGCCGATGACGGCATCGTGCTGCGGCTGCCCGACGCCGACATGATGGGCCTGGACCTCCTGGACTTCGACCCGGCGCAGGAGCCGGCCCAGGAGCCGGGCCAGGGCGCCTCCGCGCCGCTCGCCCCGGCGAACACCTCCTTCGACAGCGACCAGCCCCCGGTCGGCGCGGCCGATGTGGCCTTCGACAAGGGCGAGATCGCGCAGCTCGTCACCGACCAGGTCGGCGGCTCCGCCCTGTTCGCCTCGCGGTTCCGCGAGTGCGCCGCCAGGGCGCTCCTGCTCCCCCGCCGCAGCCCCGGCAAACGCACCCCGCTCTGGCAGCAGCGCCAGCGGGCCGCGCAGCTCCTCCAGGTCGCCTCCGAGTTCGGCTCCTTCCCCATCGTTCTCGAAGCGGTCCGCGAATGCCTCCAGGACGTGTTCGACGTCCCGGGACTCACGGAGGTGATGGGTGACCTGGAGGCCCGGCGCATCCGCCTGGTCGAGGTCACCACCCCGGAGCCCTCCCCGTTCGCCCGCTCCCTCCTCTTCGGCTACGTCGCCCAGTTCCTGTACGAGGGCGACTCGCCGCTCGCCGAACGGCGCGCCGCCGCGCTCTCCCTGGACTCCCGGCTCCTCGCCGAGCTGCTGGGCCGGGCGGAGCTGCGCGAACTGCTCGACGCCGATGTGCTGACCGAGCTGGAGCGGGAGCTCCAGTGGCTCGCGGACGACCGCCGGATCAAGGACACCGAGGGCGTCGCGGATCTGCTGCGGGTGCTCGGCCCGCTCACCGACGAGGAGCTGGCCGAGCGCGGGGCGGAGCCCGGCTGGGCGACGGAGCTGGAGTCCGCCCGCCGCGCCATCCGCGTCCGGATCGCCGGGGCGGCCCACTGGGCGGCGATCGAGGACGCGGGCCGGCTGCGCGACGCCCTGGGCACGGCGCTCCCGGTCGGCGTCCCCGAGGCGTTCACCGAGCCGGTGAAGGACCCCCTCGGAGACCTCCTCGCCCGGTACGCCCGTACGCACGGCCCGTTCACCTCCACCGCGGCGGCGGCCCGGTTCGGCCTCGGCACGGCCGTCACCGACGGGGCGCTGCAACGGCTCGCGGCGTCGGGCCGCATCGTCCAGGGCGAGTTCCACCCCGCCGGCATCGGCCAGGAGTGGTGCGACGCCACGGTGCTGCGGCGGCTGCGGCGCCGCTCGCTGGCCGCCCTCCGCCATGAGCTGGAGCCGGTCCCGCCCGCCGCCCTGGCCGGGTTCCTGCCGCAGTGGCAGCATCTCGGCGGCAACAGCCTGCGCGGCATCGACGGACTGGCCCGCGCCGTCGAGCAGCTTCAGGGGGCGCCCGTCCCCGCCTCCGCGCTGGAACGGCTCGTCCTTCCCGGCCGGGTCACCGGCTACACCCCCGCGCTCCTGGACGAGCTGACCACCACCGGCGAGGTCGTCTGGGCCGGCGCGGGCGCCCTGCCCGGCAAGGACGGCTGGATCTCCCTCTACCTCGCCGACAGCGCACCCCTGCTCCTCCCCCCGCCACGCCCCCTGGAGCTCAGCGCACTGCACGAGTCCGTGCTGACCGCGCTCGGCGGCGGCTACGGCCTGTTCTTCCGCCAGATCGCCGACCAGGTCCGCGCCACCACCCACCCCGACTGCACCGATCCGCAACTGGCGGACGCCTTGTGGGACCTCGCCTGGTCCGGCCGGCTGACCAACGACACCCTGGCGCCGCTGCGCTCCCTCCTGGGCTCGGGCCGCACGGCCGGCTCGACCGCGCACCGCGCCCGGCGGAATGTGCCGCGCGGCCGTTACGGCACCCTCACCGCCGCCGCCCGCCCCGCCTCGCGCACCGGGCCGCCCACGGTCTCGGGCCGCTGGTCCCTGCTGCCGGCCATCGAGCCCGAGCCCACGCACCGCGCCCACGCCCTGGCGCGCACGCTGCTCGACCGCCACGGGGTGGTGACCCGGGGCGCGGTGCAGGCCGAGGGCGTCGAGGGCGGCTTCTCGGCGGCGTACCGGGTGCTGTCGGCCTTCGAGGACAACGGGCAGGCGCGCCGGGGGTACGTCGTGGAGGGGCTGGGGGCGGCCCAGTTCGCGATGGACGGCGCGGTGGACCGGCTCCGCGCGGTGTCCACGGCCCGGGACCGTGCGGAGCCGGGCGCCGACCCCCGCGCCCTGGTCCTCGCGGCGGCCGACCCGGCCAACGCGTACGGCGCCGCCCTGCCGTGGCCGGAGCCGCCGGACGGGGCCGGGCACAAGCCGGGCCGCAAGGCGGGCTCGCTCGTGGTCCTGGTCGACGGTGAGCTGACGCTGTACATGGAGCGCGGCGGCAAGACACTGCTGGCCTGGCCGACCGATCCGGACGACCCCGCGCTCCGGGCGGCGGCCGGCGCGCTGGCCTCGGCAGCGCGCGCCGGGGCCCTCGGCACGGTGACCGTCGAGCGCACCAACGGCGCCTCGTCCCTGACCTCGCCCCTGGGGCGCACGCTGGAGGCGGCCGGCTTCCTCGCCACCCCGAGGGGCCTGCGCCTGCGCGCGTAACGCCACGCCTCGCACCACAGCGCTCCGCCCCACGCATGATGGAGGCATGCCCGAAGGAGACACCGTCCTGCAGACCGCCGCGCGGCTGCATCACGCGCTGGCCGGACAGGTCCTCACCACGTCCGACCTCCGCGTCCCCCGGTTCGCCACCGCCGACCTCACGGGCCGGGCCGTCCTCGACGTCACCGCCCGGGGCAAGCACCTGCTGACCCGGATCGAGGGCGGTCTCACCCTGCACAGCCACCTCCGGATGGACGGCGCCTGGCGGATCTACGCCCCGGGCGAGCGCTGGCGCGGCGGCCCCGCCCACCAGATCCGCGCCGTCCTGGGCAACACGGCCCGCACCGCCGTCGGCTACCGCCTCCCGGTCCTGGAGCTCATCCGCACCCAGGACGAGGAGCAGGCGGTCGGCCATCTCGGCCCCGATCTGCTCGGGCCCGACTGGGACGCCGACACGGCGCTGCGGAATCTCCTGAGCGACCCCGCCCGCCCGCTCGGCGAGGCCCTGCTCGACCAGCGCAACCTGGCCGGCATCGGGAACATCTACAAGGCCGAACTCTGCTTCCTGGCCCGGGCCACCCCCTGGCTCCCCATCGGCGAGCTGCCCGCCCGGACGGCGACCCTGCTGGTCAGCACAGCGCACCAGCTGCTCGACGCCAACCGCGACCGCCCGAACCGCGTCACGACGGCCGGGGGCCGTTCCCGTACCGTCGCGAACGCCGCCGCCCGCACGCGCAGGCCGAGCGAAAGCCTCTGGGTCTACGGCCGGACGCACCGCCCCTGCCTGCGCTGCGGAACCCCCATCCGCGCGGCAGAACAGGACGACCGCCCCGCCTACTGGTGTCCCAGCTGCCAGACCGGCCCGGGGCCCACCTGACGTACCCCGCTGCCAAAAAATCAGCCCGGGCAGCCGACACGGCCGCGATCCGCCCCGGCCGCTACCTGACCACCCACCGCCGCCATGCCCCCAGCCGCCTCCGGGCCCACACCGTGCCGCGCCGCAGCAGGCCCGTGCCCGCGTCGAAGATGCCGAGGGGCCTGGCGGTCGCGGCCACGTGCACCGGCAGGAGGCTGAGCCCCCAGCCGCCCGCCACCACCGCTCCCTCGACCACGCCCGCGTGCGCCGGGGCCAGCATCAGCCGCAGCACGGCCCACCACCACGCGCCGCAGAGAACGAGCGCGGGCACCCATCGCCGTACCATGGCTGCCTCCTCCGGCCTGATCCAAACGAAGGACCCTAGTCGCGCCCGCTCCTCCGGGCGAGAGCGCACCGTTGCACCCACGGCGCGCACGGCGCGGTCGCACCACCCCACCGACCCCTCTCAGCGCGGAGCCCCCACCCAGCGGGTGGGGGCTCGCCGAGGACGGGTCAGTCCTTGTCGTCCTTCAGGGAGTCCTTGACACCGTCCGCACGGTCGCGGGCGCCGCCCATGGCGTCCTTGGCCTTGCCCTTGGCCTGGTCCGCCTTGCCCTCGGCCTCCTTGCGACGGTCGCCGGTCATCTTGCCCATGGCTTCCTTCGCCTTGCCGGTGACCTTGTCCTTCGCGCCTTCGTTCTTCATGCTCATACCTCCGTTGGAGAAATCTGGTGGGGTGACGGCGTGTGCTCAGGCGCTCTCGGCCTGGAACATCCACGCGTGCTTTTCGAGATCGGCGGTCAGCGAGATCAGGAGGTCCTGGCTGACCGGGTCCGGGCTCTCGGTCACCTCGATGCGCTCGCGCATCCGGCCGATCACCACGCCGAGGGCGTCGACCAGGGTCTTCACCGCGTCCACGTCCTTGATCCAGCCCTCGGACACGGAGGCGATGGCCGTGCTCTTGGCGATCGTCGCGGATCGGCCGTCCGGGTTGACGCCGAGCGCG
Source organism: Streptomyces sp. NPDC097595 (assembly GCF_044761525.1). Classification (NCBI taxonomy): domain Bacteria; kingdom Bacillati; phylum Actinomycetota; class Actinomycetes; order Kitasatosporales; family Streptomycetaceae; genus Streptomyces; species Streptomyces sp. NPDC097595. Next base: position 6,648 of record NZ_JBIWCN010000036.1, read on the forward strand.
GAAGCCCGCTCCGCGACCGTGTCGGAGTGCTGGCGCGCGGTGTCCACGACATCGTCGAGCTGGAGGTGCACGGACCTGAACCGCGGCCCGACCACGTTCCAGTGGACCTGCTTGGCCACCAGAGAAAGGTCGAGAAGATCCACCAGAGCGCCCTGGAGGGCGTCTCCGACGGTCTTGAGGTCGGTCTCGGACAGTGGGCTCTTCACCACAGACATGCACGTCTCCGATCTGGAATCCGTTCCGTTCAGCACCACCCACGATGGCACAAACGAAGCAAAACGGTCATTCGAGGAAGTCTCCGATGGCTCCGCCAAGTGCGTTAGGGACGGTTCCTCGGTCTCTCATCCACGCGCCTGCCCCCCATCGCCCCGCTGACACACGCACCGGCACACCAAAAGCACACGCAGACACACGAAAGCCCCGGCCCTTCCCACAAACAGGGAAGAACCGGGGCCTCGGCTTCACACCGAACCGATCGGTCAGGCGGCGACTACATCCACCGCTTCCGCGGGCGCCTTGATGGTCACCCGCCCCGTCGGTACACCCGCCACCGAGGTAACGGAGACGGAGTTGAGCATGGGGCGCACCGGTACAGGTACCGGATCGCTGGCCGCTGCCGACTCGGCCAGTTCGGCCAGGGACAGCTCATCGCTCACTTCACGCATGAGCTCGGACATCCGTACGTCAAGCGCGTCGCAAATGGCGGAGAGCAGTTCGGAGGATGCCTCCTTCTGCCCCCGCTCCACCTCGGAGAGATAGCCGAGCGAAACTCGGGCGGACGAGGAGACTTCGCGCAGAGTACGGCCTTGGCGCTGGCGCTGCCGACGCAGCACGTCACCCAGCAGGCGACGGAGCAGAATCATCGGTGGCTCCCTCCTCGGACCGCGTAGCCGCATCCTTCACGCCCCACCGTACCGCCTAGCGCTGCGGCCGTGCGGGGAGCGATGTCGTGTTCACTCAGGGCTGCAAACATCAATTCCCCCCGTTCTCTTCCGTATCCTGTGCGCTCGCATTCTCGTGGAGTTCGCCTGAGAGCAGGTCGAGCGCGCTTCGTACGCTCTTCTTACGGATGTCCGCCCGGTCGCCGTTCAACCTCAGCGCGGACACTTTCCCGGTGCCGTGCGGGCCGCTGACCGCGACGAAGACCGTTCCGACGGGCCGGCCGTCCTGCGGTTCGGGGCCGGCGACACCGGTGGTCGCCACTCCCCAGTCTGCGCCCAGAGCCCGCCGTACGCCTGTCGCCATCTGACGCGCGACGTCCGCGTCGACCGCACCGCGCTCCGCCAGGAGCCCGGCGTCCACCCCCAGGACTTCACTCTTGAGGGGGGTCGCGTAAGCCGTCACCGAGCCCCTGAAGGCTTGGGAGGCACCCGGTACGGACGTCAGTTCGGCCGCGACCAGGCCGCCGGTCAGCGACTCCGCGACGGCAAGGGTCTCCCCCCGCTCGACAAGGAGCCGCAGCACCCGGCCCGCAGCAGTCACCGCTCGGCCTCCGCCGACCCCCGGGCCCCCGCCGCCTCGGCGACCGCGCCGGTCTCCTCGGAGGCGGCCTGGGGCGCCTCGGGCGCCTCCTCGGCTGCCGCCCGTTCCGCCGCGAGGCCCTGGCGCCGCAGCACCACGGCCTGGCGGACGTAGTCGAGACCGGTGACGACCGTCAACACGACGGCCACAGCCATCACCCAGAAGCGCAGGGTGGCCAGCGGACCGGTCAGCGCCAGGACGTACATCCCGACGGCCGTCCCCTGCGCCAGCGTCTTCATCTTGCCGCCGCGGCTGGCCGGAATGACCCCGTGCCGGATCACCCAGAACCGCATCAGCGTGATGCCCAGCTCGCGGAAGAGGATCACGCCCGTCACCCACCAGGGCAGGTCGCCCAGGTACGACAGACAGATCAGCGCGGCGCCCATGATCGCCTTGTCGGCGATCGGGTCGGCGATCTTCCCGAAGTCGGTGACCAGGTTGTACGTACGCGCGAGATGCCCGTCGAACAGGTCGGTGATCATGGCGATGGCGAAGGCGGCCCAGGCGAAGGAGCGCCAGGCCGGGTCGTATCCGCCGTTGTGGAGCAGCAGCACCACGAAGCCGGGAACGAGCACGAGCCGGGCCATCGTCAGGAGGTTGGCGATGTTCCACAGACTGGCCTGATTGACCGCAGCGGCGCCCAGCTTTCCGCCGCGGACCGGCGTCGCGCCGGAACCGCCTGCCGCGGATGCCGGGACTCCGGTCATCTGGCTACCTCCACAAGCTCACTGCACTCGGCGATCAGGTCCACGCCTTCGGTGCCCACGACCTTTGCCTCGACCATACGGCCCGGGAGCAGGCCCTCGCGTGTGGTGAAGAGCACCTGGCCATCGGTTTCGGGCGCCTGGTGCGCGGCGCGGCCGTAGGCGCGCGGCTCGTCCTCGGTGGGCTCGACGGACTCGACCAGCACCTGGAGCGTTTCGCCCATGCGCTCCTCGGCGCGCTGCGAGGTCAGTTCCTCGGCAAGCTGCGAGATGTGCGCGAGGCGCTCCGCGATGACGTCGGCGTCGAGCTTGTTGTCGTAGCCGACGGCCTCGGTGCCGTCCTCGTCGGAGTAGCCGAAGACGCCGATGGCGTCGAGACGGGCGCCCGTGAGGAACCGTTCCAGCTCCGCGAGGTCGTCCTCGGTCTCGCCGGGGAAGCCGACGATGAAGTTGGACCGGGCGCCGGCCTGCGGTGCCTTGCCCCGGATCGTGTCCAGCAGCTCCAGGAAGCGGTCGGTGTCGCCGAAGCGGCGCATCGCCCGCAGCACGCCGGGCGCGGAGTGCTGGAAGGACAGGTCGAAGTAGGGCGCGACCTTCGGCGTCGAGGTCAGGACGTCGATCAGGCCCGGCCGCATCTCGGCGGGCTGGAGGTAGCTGACGCGGATGCGCTCGATCCCGTCGACGTCCGCGAGCTCGGGCAGCAGGGTCTCCAGGAGACGGATGTCGCCGAGGTCCTTGCCGTACGAGGTGTTGTTCTCGGAGACCAGCATGACCTCCTTCACACCCTGCTCGGCGAGCCAGCGGGTCTCGCCCAGCACGTCCGAGGGACGGCGGGAGATGAAGGAGCCGCGGAAGGACGGGATGGCGCAGAAGGAGCAGCGCCGGTCGCAGCCGGAGGCCAGCTTGACCGAGGCGACGGGGCTGGTGCCCAGCCGGCGGCGCAGGGGCGCGCGCGGCCCGGAGACCGGGGCGACGCCTTCCGGCAGGTCGGCGGGGGGCGGGGCGATCTCCTGCGCGTGGCCGGGCAGGGACACGGCGGTGTCCTGCCGCTCGGCGGGGCTGATCGGCAGCAGCTTGCGGCGGTCGCGGGGGGTGTGGGAGGCGTGGATGCCGCCGTTGAGGATGGTCTGGAGGCGGTCGGAGATGTCGGCGTAGTCGTCGAAGCCGAGGACGCCGTCCGCTTCCGGAAGGGCCTCGGCGAGGTCCTTCCCGTAGCGCTCGGCCATGCAGCCGACGGCGACGACGGCCTGGGTGCGGCCGTGGTCCTTCAGATCATTGGCTTCGAGGAGGGCGTCGACGGAGTCCTTCTTGGCGGCCTCCACGAACCCACAGGTGTTGACGACGGCGACGTCGGCATCGGAGGCATCCTCGACGAGCTCCCAGCCGTCCGCTGCCAGGCGGCCTGCGAGCTCCTCCGAGTCCACCTCGTTACGGGCGCAGCCAAGAGTGACAAGGGCGACGGTACGGCGTTCGGGCATGGACTCAAGACTACTTTGTCCCGGCACCGACCCCGCCGCGGAGGGTTGCGCCGTTACCCACGGTGACAAAGACGGCGAGCGCCCGGCACGGTGGCCGGGCGCTCGCCGCGCCGCGATGTCTCGGGGTGACCGGTCAGCCGACCTCGGGGTCGCCCTTGGTGTACGAGAGGCGTTCGACCTGTCCGGGCTTGAACTGGTCCTCGACCTTCTTCCCGTTCACGAAGAGCTCGATCGAGCCCGCGTTGCCGAGGATGAGGTCGACGCGCTCCTTGTCCTGGAAGGTCTTCGACTCGCCCTGCTGGAGGGTGCCGTCGAAGAGGGCCCGGCCGTTGTGGTCCTTGGCGGAGATCCAGCTCTTGCCCTGGGTGGCGCTGAGCTTGACGGTGACCTTGTCCTGGGGCGCCGCGGCGATGGCGCTCTCGGACGGGGCCGGCTTGGGGTCGGCGGGCTTGCTGGCGGAGGGCTTCGGGGCGATCTTGTCGGAGGTCGGGCCCTCGGCCACACGGCCGGCCGTCGAGGGCCCGTCGTCGCCACCCTTGAAGAAGGTGAAGCCGACGAAGCCGACGACGGCGACGATCGCCGCGACCATGGCCGCCGTCCAGTTGGGCCTGCGGGGTTCGGAGCGGATGCGTTCGGCCTCGAACAGCGGCGCCGCCGGGGTGGGCGCGGGACGGCCGCCGTGCTCGGCGTCGAACTGCGCGATCAGCGGTTCCGGATCGGTGCCGACGGCACGGGCGAGCGTACGGATGTGGCCGCGGGCGTACACGTCGCCGCCGCAGCGGGAGAAGTCGTCCTGCTCGATCGCGTGCACGATGGGGATGCGCACCCGGGTGGACGTGCTGACCTCTTCGACCGTGAGACCTGCGGTCAGACGAGCCTGCTGGAGCACTCGGCCGATCGAAGGCCGGTCGTCTTCGGGGGAGTTGCCGATGGACACGGGGGCGCCTTTCGAGCGTGAGCCACCTGCTGGGTGTTCAGTCTAGGGGGGGTACGAAAGGGTGGGGCAACCGGGCGGGTGGACTTTGTACGCCATCAGATTCGAACAGAGCCGGTTTCGCCGGGACGCCCCGGGGAAGGACGTTCCGTCCCTCCCTTCAACTTGACGTACGGCCCGGCGAAACGGTTGCCCGCAAAACTCTTACGAAGCGGTTTCCCCACGAATCTGTGCCAACACCCCGTCGAGCTCGTCGGGTTTCACCAGGACGTCGCGCGCCTTGGAACCCTCGCTCGGTCCGACGATGTTGCGCGACTCCATCAGGTCCATGAGCCGCCCGGCCTTGGCGAAGCCGACCCGCAGCTTGCGCTGGAGCATCGAGGTCGATCCGAACTGGGTGGAGACGACCAGCTCGGCCGCCTGGCACAGCAGGTCGAGGTCGTCGCCGATGTCCTCGTCGATCTCCTTCTTCTGCTTCGTGCCGACCACCACGTCGTCGCGGAAGACCGGGGCCATCTGGTCCTTGCAGTGCTGGACGACGGCCGCGACCTCGTCCTCGGTGACGAAGGCGCCCTGCATACGGGTCGGCTTGTTCGCGCCCATCGGCAGGAACAGGCCGTCACCCTTTCCGATGAGCTTTTCGGCACCGGGCTGGTCCAGGATGACGCGGCTGTCGGCCAGCGAGGACGTGGCGAAGGCGAGCCGCGAGGGCACGTTCGCCTTGATCAGGCCGGTGACGACGTCCACCGAGGGGCGCTGGGTGGCGAGCACCAGGTGGATGCCGGCGGCGCGGGCCAGCTGGGTGATGCGGACGATCGAGTCCTCGACGTCGCGCGGGGCGACCATCATCAGGTCGGCCAGCTCGTCGACGATCACCAGCAGATACGGGTAGGGCGAGAGCTCCCGTTCGCTGCCCTCCGGCGTCTTGAGCTTGCCGGTGCGCACCGCGTGGTTGAAGTCGTCGATGTGCCGGTAACCGAAGGCCGCGAGGTCGTCGTAGCGCAGATCCATCTCCCGTACGACCCACTGAAGCGCCTCGGCGGCCTTCTTGGGGTTGGTGATGATCGGCGTGATCAGGTGCGGGATGCCCTCGTACGCGGTGAGCTCGACCCGCTTCGGGTCGACCAGGACCATCCGGACGTCCTCCGGCGTGGCCCGCACCATGATCGAGGTGATCAGGCAGTTGATGCAGGACGACTTGCCGGAACCCGTCGCACCGGCCACCAGGACGTGCGGCATCTTCGCGAGGTTGGCCATCTCATAGCCGCCCTCCACGTTCTTGCCGAGCGCGACGAGCATGGGGTGGTCGTCCTCGGCCGCGTCCGCCAGCCGCAGCACGTCGCCGAGGTTGACCATCTCCCGGTCGGAGTTGGGGATCTCGATGCCGACCGCGGACTTACCCGGAATCGGCGAGATGATGCGGACATCGGGGCTGGCGACGGCGTACGCGATGTTCTTGGTGAGCGCCGTGATCCGCTCGACCTTCACGGCCGGGCCGAGCTCCACCTCGTACCGCGTCACCGTGGGCCCGCGGGTGAAACCGGTGACGGCGGCGTCCACCTTGAACTCGGTGAACACGTTGGTCAGCGAGGCGACGATCGCGTCGTTGGCGGCGCTCCGGGTCTTGCCGGGTCCGCCGCGCTCCAGCAGGTCGAGCGAGGGCAGCGAGTACGTGATGTCGCCGGAGAGCTGGAGTTGCTCGGCCCGGGCGGGCAGCGGCTGCGACTCGGAGCGCTCGGGAACCGGCTTGGTCAGATCCGGTACGCCACCGGCCGGCGTCGACTCCGCGCGCTTCCCGGCCGGCTCCGCCTCCCTGGCCCCCGGCACCGGGGTGCCCGCCCGCTCGCGGTCCACCGAGACGCCCTGGGTCAGGTCGGCGACGACCGGCGAGGGCGGCATGCCGTTGAGCACGGCCCCGTCGAGCGCGGCGGCAGCGGCGGCCGCGACGTCCACCGCGTCCATCGGGCGGTTCATCGCGGGCTGCACCGAGGGCCTGCGCGGCCTGCGGCGCTTGGACAGCGCCTCGGACTCCGCGAGGTCCGGCTCGTACGCGTCGGGCGCCTGGGAGCGGCGGGAGCGGGATGGCAGCGCCTCGCGCCACTGCTCGTCGTACCGCTCGTCGTCCTCGCCGTCCTGGGCCTCGGGGTCGTACGCCGGCTCCACGATGCCCAGCTTGACGCCGAGCAGCCGCAGCCGCTGCGGGATGGCGTTCACCGGGGTCGCCGTGACGACCAGCAGCCCGAAGACGGTGAGCAGCAGGAGCAGTGGCACGGCCAGCACCTCGCCCATGGCGAAGATCAGCGGCTTGGAGGCGGCCCAGCCGATGAGGCCGCCCGCGTCCTGCATGGCCTCGGTGCCCTCGTCGCGCCCGGGCGATCCGCACGCGATGTGGACCTGCCCGAGCACACCGATGACCAGGGCGGAGAGGCCGATGACGATGCGGCCGTTGGCCTCGGGCCGCTGGGGATACAGGATCAGCCGCACCGCGACGGCGCCCAGCAGTATCGGCACGAGCAGGTCGAGCCGGCCGAACGCCCCGGTGACCAACATCTCCACCAGGTCGCCCACGGGTCCGCGCAGATTCGACCAGGTGCCCGCGGCGACGATCAGCGCGAAGCCGAGCAGCAGCAGCGCGACGCCGTCCTTGCGGTGGGCAGGGTCGAGGCCCTTCGCGCCGCGCCCTATGCCGCGGAACATCGCGCCGACGGCGTGGGCCGCGCCGAGCCAGAGGGCCCGCGCCAGCCGGTACACCCCGTTCGTGGGCGAGGGCGCCGGCCGCGGCGGAGCGGCCTTCTTCGCCGCGGTCTTCTTGGCCGGGGCTCGCTTCGCGGGCGCCTTCTTCGCGGCGGTCTTCTTGGCGGGCACGGCTTTCTTCGCCGGACCCGGGCCACCGCCGACGCGCTTCGCGGTGCCCGCCGTGCCCTGGGAACCCTTGCCGGACGTACGTGAGGCCATGGGGCCGAGGTTACCGGTGTCGACGCCTGTGAACACGTGCGCGTACCGGTTCACCCGTCCGTGTCGCCCTGCGGAGGCCGGGAACTGACGCGTCCTCACCGGCGGCCGCACGCCGAAAGCCCGCAGCCGCCGCCCAGTTGCCCCGCGCACGCCCGAAGAGGCCCCGCGCACAAGGGCGGTACGCCGTTACGAGGGAACGACCGCCGATGCCCCGCCCGTGCCCGGCTCCAGCGCGTCGAGCGCGCGGCGCAGTCCAGTCAGCTTCCGTTCGAGATGGGCGGCCGTCGCCACCGCGCCGGCGTCCGCGGACTCGTCGTCGAGTTGCTTCGACAGCGCCTCCGCCTGCTCCTCGACGGCCGCGAGCCGCGCGGAGAGCTCGGCCAGCAGTCCGGCGGGCTCCCGCTCCTGCTGGGCGCTCGTCTGGCCGCCGCCCTCCAGCTGGAGCCGCAGCAGCGCCGCCTGCTCGCGCAGCTGGCAGTTCTTCATGTACAGCTCGACGAAGACCGAGACCTTGGCGCGCAGCACCCATGGGTCGAACGGCTTCGAGATGTAGTCCACCGCGCCGGCCGCGTAACCCCGGAAGGTGTGGTGCGGGCCGTGATTGATCGCGGTGAGGAAGATGATCGGGATGTCCCGGGTCCGTTCCCGCCGCTTGATGTGCGCGGCGGTTTCGAAACCGTCCATGCCCGGCATCTGGACGTCCAGCAGAATGACCGCGAAGTCGTCCGTGAGCAGCGCTTTGAGCGCCTCCTCCCCTGACGATGCCCGTACCAGTGTCTGATCGAGCGCAGAGAGGATGGCCTCCAGCGCCAGCAGATTCTCCGGCCGGTCATCGACCAGGAGGATCTTGGCCTTCTGAACCATGGCCCGTCCTCCTCGCCCCGGAATTGCACCGGGCGCCGCCCCGGGGGACGACTCCCTTACGCCGCCCGTCCTTGTGCCGGTCATGGTAGCCGCACCCCGGCGGTCACCACACCCTGTCACCGTGATGTCACTGTGCACGTACCGGAAACGTGGCGGGAGACCAGAAGGTTCCCCGCAATCCGCGTTCCCACACTCCTTCGGACACCACCGGTCAACAAATCTTCATGGATTCTCTCAGTGGGCGCTCACTCACCGCGCACGTACCCTTCCATGACCGAAAGAAGGTGGTCGGGATCGACCGGCTTGGTGACATAGTCGGACGCACCCGATTCGAGCGCCTTCTCCTTGTCGCCCTTCATCGCCTTGGCGGTCAGGGCCACGATGGGCAGTTCGGCGAACTGCGGCATCCTGCGGATCGCCGAGGTCGTCGCGTAGCCGTCCATCTCAGGCATCATGATGTCCATCAGTACGACCGTCACATCGTCGTGCTGCTCCAGGACTTCGATGCCCTCGCGCCCGTTCTCGGCGTAGAGGACCGTCAGTCCATGCTGTTCCAGCACGCTGGTGAGCGCGAAGACGTTACGGACGTCGTCGTCCACGATCAGCACCTTCTCGCCGCCGAACCGGAACGTCCTGCGTGGCTGCTCGGGCTCCTCCTGGCCGTCCAGGGCCCACGCCTCCGGCTCGGCGGCCGGAGCCGGCTGCGGAGCGGGGGCGGGCACCGGACGCGGCGGCAGCGCGGGCTGCTGCTGCGCGCTCCCGAGCGCCTTGCGCCGGCGGCGCGGTGCGGCCTGCGCGGCGTCCGGCACGTACACCTGTCCGGCCTCCGGAGTCCGGCCGCCCTCGATCGCGCCGGGCTGGCCGTCGGCCTGTCCCGGAGCGAGCTGCGGGTAGCCCTGCGGCGGGAGTTCGCTCGGGTGCAGCGGCAGGTACAGGGTGAACGTGGAACCGCGACCGGGCTCGCTCGCCGCGTGGATCTCACCGCCCAGCAGGCGCGCGATCTCGCGGCTGATGGACAGGCCGAGGCCCGTGCCCCCGTACTTACGGCTGGTCGTCCCGTCCGCCTGCTTGAACGCCTCGAAGATGACCCGCATCTTGCTGGCCGCGATCCCGATGCCCGTGTCGGTCACCGAGAAGGCGATCAGATCGCCGTCCGCGTCCCGCAGCGAACCGGCCTCCAGCAGCTGTTCGCGGATGGCGTCCGGCACCTCCTGTCCCGCGTGCCTGATCACCAGCTCGACAGCCCCGCTGTCGGTGAACTTCACCGCGTTGGACAGCAGGTTGCGCAGCACCTGGAGGAGCCGCTGCTCGTCCGTGTGCAGTGTGGCCGGCAGCTCCGGCGACACCCGTACGGAGAAATCCAGCCCCTTTTCCGCGGTGAGCGGCCGGAACGTCGCCTCCACATAGTCCACGAGCTGCACCAGGGCGATCCGCGTCGGGCTGACGTCCATCTTGCCCGCCTCGACCTTCGACAGATCGAGGATGTCGTTGATCAGCTGGAGCAGATCGGAACCGGCCCCGTGGATCGTCTCGGCGAATTCCACCTGCTTCGGCGAGAGATTGCCCTCGGCGTTGTCCGCGAGCAGCTTGGCCAGAATCAGCAGCGAGTTGAGCGGCGTACGCAGCTCGTGCGACATGTTCGCCAGGAACTCGGACTTGTAGCGCATCGAGACGGCGAGCTGTTCGGCACGCTCCTCCAGGACCTGCCGCGCCTCCTCGATCTCGGTGTTCTTGACCTCGATGTCGCGGTTCTGCCTGGCCAGCAGCTCGGCCTTCTCCTCCAGCTCGGCGTTGGACGCCTGGAGGGCCTTCTGCCGGTTCTCCAATTCCTGCGAGCGGTCGCGCAATTGCTCGGTGAGCTCCTGCGACTGTTCGAGCAGCTTCTCGGTCGTCGTGTTGACGCTGATGGTGTTGACGCTCGTGGCGATCATCTCCGCGAGCTGATTCAGGAAGTCCCGCTGAATGTGCGTGAACGGCTGGAACGAGGCCAGTTCGATGACTCCGAGGACCTTGCCCTCGAACAGCACGGGAAGCACGATCACATGGGCGGGCGGCGCCTCACCGAGCCCGGAGGAGATCTTCAGGTACCCCGGCGGAACGTTGTCCACCTGGATCGTCCGCTTCTCCTCGGCGGCCGTGCCGATGAGCGTCTCGCCCGGCCGGAAGGACGTCGGCATGGAGCCGGCGGAGTAGCCGTAGCTTCCCCGCATCCGCAGCTCGTACGCCCCCTCGGCCTCGGCGCCCAGCGCGTCGGTCTCGCCGGTGGGCGTGGCCAGGAAGAAGGCGCCGTGCTGCGCGGAAACCACGGGGGTCAGCTCGCTCATGATCAGCGAGGCCACGTCGTCCAGGTCGCGCCGCCCCTGCATCAGACCGGAGATCCGGGCGAGGTTGCCCTTCAGCCAGTCCTGCTCCTTGTTGGTGGCGGTGGTGTCGCGCAGGTTCGCGATCATCGTGTTGATGTTGTCCTGGAGGGCCTGGATCTCGCCCGCCGCGTCCACGTCGATCTTCAGGTTCAGGTCGCCGCGCGTCACCGCCGTGGCGACGGCCGCGATGGCGCGCACCTGACGGGTGAGGTTCCCGGCCATCTCGTTCACCGATTCGGTGAGGTCGCGCCAGGTGCCGTCCACGTCGCGCACCCGCGCCTGGCCGCCCAACTGGCCCTCGGTGCCCACCTCGCGGGCGACCCGGGTCACCTGCTCGGCGAACGACGACAGCTGGTCGACCATCGTGTTGATGGTGTTCTTCAGCTGCTGGATCTCGCCGCGCGCATCGATGTCGATCTTCTTGGTCAGGTCACCCTTGGCGATGGCCGTCGTGACGGCGGCGATCTGGCGCACCTGGCCCGTCAGGTTGGACGCCATCGAGTTCACGGACTCGGTGAGGTCCTTCCACGTACCGGAGACGCCCGGGACGCGCGCCTGGCCGCCCAGCTCGCCCTCCGTGCCCACCTCGCGGGCCACGCGGGTCACCTCGTCCGCGAACGAGGACAGCGTCGTCACCATCGTGTTGACGGTGTCGGCCAGCTCGGCGACCTCGCCGCGCGCCTCGACGGTGACCTTCTTCGTCAGGTCGCCGTTGGCGACGGCCGACGAGACGCGGGAGATGTTGCGCACCTGGCTGGTCAGGTTGTTGGCCATCAGGTTGACGTTGTCGCTGAGGTCCTTCCAGATGCCCGTCGCCCCGCGCACCCGCGCCTGGCCGCCGAGGATGCCCTCGGTGCCCACCTCGCGCGCGACACGGGTCACCTCGTCCGCGAAGTTGAGCAGCTGGTCGACCATCGTGTTGACCGTCGTCACCAGTTCGAGGATCTCGCCCTTGGCGTCGACGGTGATCTTCTTGGACAGGTCACCGTTGGCGACCGCCGTCGTCACCTCGGCGATGTTGCGCACCTGAAGAGTGAGGTTGTTGGCCATGCCGTTGACGGACTGCGTGAGGTCCTTCCACGTACCCGAGACACCCTGCACCTCGGCCTGACCGCCCAGAATGCCCTCGGTACCCACCTCGCGGGCCACCCGCGTCACCTGCTCCGCGAAGTTCGAGAGCTGGTCGACCATGGTGTTGAGGGTGTTCTTCAGCTCCAGGATCTCGCCGCGCGCGTCCACGTCGATCTTCTGCGACAGGTCACCGCGCGCCACAGCCGTGGCGACCTGCGCGATGTTACGGACCTGAGCGGTCAGGTTCCCCGCCATTCCGTTCACCGAGTCGGTCAGATCACGCCACACACCGGCCACGCCGGGCACCTGCGCCTGGCCGCCGAGCCGCCCGTCCGTACCCACCTCGCGGGCGACCCTGGTCACCTGCTCGGCGAAGGCGGAGAGCTGGTCGACCATCGTGTTGATGGTGTTCTTCAGCTCCAGGATCTCGCCGCGCGCGTCCACGTCGATCTTCTGCGACAGGTCGCCCCGCGCCACCGCCGTCGTGACCTGCGCGATCTGGCGCACCTGGGAGGTCAGGTTCCCCGCCATGAAGTTGACGGAGTCGGTGAGCTCCTTCCACGTACCGGAGACCCCGTCGACCCGCGCCTGACCGCCGAGGCGGCCCTCGGTGCCCACGTCGCGCGCCATCCGCGTGACCTGGTCGGCGAACGAGGAGAGCTGCGCCACCATCGTGTTGACGGTGTTCTTGAGCTCCAGCATCTCGCCCGCGACGTCGACGGTGACCTTCTGCGACAGATCGCCGTTGGCGACGGCCGTCGTGACCTGCGCGATGTCACGCACCTGACCGGTCAGGTTACGGAAGGCCGTGTTCACGGAGTCCGTGAGGTCCTTCCAGGTCCCGGCGGCTCCCGGCACCTCGGCCTGCCCGCCGAGCCGGCCCTCGACGCCGACCTCCCGGGCCACCCGGGTCACTTCCGAACCGAAGGACTGGAGCTGGTCCACCATCGTGTTGACGGTGTTCTTCAGCTCCAGCATCTCGCCGGCCACATCGACGGTGACCTTCTGCGTCATGTCACCGCTGGCCACCGCCGTCGTCACCTGGGCGATGTCACGCACCTGGGTCGTCAGGTTCCGGAAGACCGTGTTCACCGAGTCGGTGAGGTCCTTCCAGGTCCCGGCGGCGCCCGGCACCTGCGCCTGGCCACCGAGCACACCCTGCCCGCCGACCTCGCTGGCCACCCGGGTGACCTCGTCCGCGAAGGTGCGCAGCGTCTCGGTCATCTGGTTGATCGTCTCGGCCAGCTGGGCGACCTCGCCGCGCGCGCTGACCTGCACCTTCTGCGACAGGTCACCATTGGCGACCGCCGTCGTCACCTCAGCGATGCCGCGCACCTGGGAGGTGAGGTTGCCGGCCATCGTGTTGACGGAGTCCGTCAGGTCCTTCCACACCCCGGCCACGCCCGGCACCACGGCCTGACCGCCGAGCTCACCCTCCGTACCCACCTCACGCGCGACCCGGGTCACCTCGGAAGAGAACGAGGACAGCTGGTCGACCATCGTGTTGACGGTGTTCTTCAGCTGGAGCATCTCGCCGGCCACATGGACGGTGACCTTCCGCGACAGGTCACCCTTGGCCACGGCCGTCGTCACCAGCGCGATGTCGCGCACCTGTGCGGTCAGCCGGTACGCCATGGTGTTGACGGAGTCCGTGAGGTCCTTCCAGGACCCGGACATCCCGCGCACCTGCGCCTGGCCGCCCAGCTTGCCCTCGGTGCCCACCTCGACCGCCACCCGCGTCACCTGCTCGGTGAACGCCGACAGCTGGTCGACCAGGTTGTTGACGGTACGGGCGACCTTCAGGAACTCGCCGCGCAGCGGCCGTACCGTGTCGTCCGCCGTGTGGGAGCGCAGCTCCATCCGCTGTTCGAGATCGCCGTCGGCCACCGCCGACAGCACCCGCCCGACCTCCGAGACCGGGCGCGCGAGATCGTCCACCAGCTCGTTGGAGGCGTCGATCGCGGCGGCCCAGGAGCCCTCGCAGGCGCCCGTCTCCAGGCGCTCGGTGAGCTTGCCCTCGCGCCCGACCACACGCCGCACCCGGGCCAGCTCGCCGGTGAGGTGCACATTGCGGTCGGCGACCTCGTTGAAGACCGCGGCGAGCTCCGCCATCACGCCTTCGCCGGAGACCGTGACGCGCCTGCGGAAGTTGCCGTCGCGCATGGCGACCAGACCGGCCAGCAGTCTGTGGAGCGCCGCCGCGTCTACCTCGACGGTTCCATTGCGCTGCTTCTTCACGGACTGCCCGCCCTTACTGCGCGTACCCGAACCCCGCGCCGCCACGTCAGACTCCACCGTGTCCCTCCCGCAGGGGTTGACCTTCTAGCTAGAACCTCGTCCGAGAGCCTGCCCAGAACTTCTCGGGCTCACCGCCACAGCCCACCGTCGACGGGTGACCATGCGGACGTCAAATCGTTGAAACGTACCAGGCGGGAACCGGTCGGGGTGGAACCTCCCATGGTTGTCCCACATCCCTCCGAGGGGAAGCCCATCCTGTCCAGTCATCCGTCCGTTCCCGCCCGGGCCTGTCCGAAGTCCGCCCTCGTGTACCCGGTGCACGGGGGGAGCGTCTAGCCTGGCAGGCGAATCGAAGCGGCGAGAAACGGGCACGGACTCGGGGAAGCGACGAGACACCATATGGGGAGTGCTGTGATCACGGCGCGTGCGGCTGCCACCTTCGACCCGGTGGCGCGCTCCGTCGCGACGGCTCGTGCCTTTGTCCGCGACACGCTCCAGGGCTGGGGGTACACCGACGTCGTCGACGACGCCGTCGTCCTGACCAGCGAGCTCGTCACCAATGCCGTGATCCACGCCGGCACCGCCGCGGACGTGCTGTGTCTGCGCACGGAGGACGGCGTCCGGGTGGAGATCGCCGACCACTACCCGGAGCGGGAGATCCCGCTCCAGCCGGCCGCCCTCGATCTCGGCAGCCTGGACAGCGAGAACGGCCGCGGTCTGCTGCTGTGCGCGGCTCTCGCTTCCCGTTGGGGCGTCGAATACTCCCCCACGCGCAAACATGTCTGGTTCCAGCTCGATCTCCCGGACCGCCCGGTGGGCGTCCGCTCGGCCGGTCCGCTGCTTCCTGTGGGCCTGCTCCCGGTCACCGACGAACGCGTCAGGGTCGCCGTCGTGCAGATCGACAGCGAGGGCGCCGTCGCCGCGTGGAACGACGACGCCACGTACCTCTTCGGTTACACGGCGGACCAGGTCGTCGGCAAGCAGCTCACCGACTTCACCGCTTGGCCGCAGACCCCCGGCACCAGCACCGGCATCGCGGACGCCCTGCGGCTCTCCCGCTGGGAGGGCAGTTACGGCATCCGGGGCGCCGACGGACGCACCATCCCGGTCTACGGTTCCCACCTGCGCGTACGGGACCCCCAGGGCGAACCGTCCACGGTCTGCCTGCTGGTCCGCGACTACGAGCGCGCTGTCCTCCAGACCCCTGTCCGCGCCCCGGTCTCGGACACCGCCGAGAGCCGCAAGACGGACCCCTTCGAGGTCTTCATCGGCTCCCCCGCCCCCGACGACCTCGACGGCCTGCTCCAGCGCACCGTCGAGCGGGCCCGCGACATGCTGGACGCCGACGCCGCCTTCCTCCTGCTGGCCACGGACGACGAGACCGAGCTGGAGGTGCGCGCCACGACCGGCCTGCCCTCCGCCCGTCAGCGCTTCGCCCGCGTCCCCGTGGAAGCCGGAACCGGCCGGTACGGCTCCGCCCGGATGCCCGCCGTCCACGAGGACCTGGACGCGGTCCCCGGGGCGGTCCCGCTGCTCGGCAACACCGGCATGCGCTCGGTGGTCACGGTCCCGCTGAAGGTCGAGGGGCGCCTCACGGGCTCGTTGGGCGTCGCGGCCGAGGCCGCGGGCCGCTATTCCAACGAGGAGGCGCTGCGCCTCCAGTTCGCCGCGGACCGGATCGCTCTCGCCGTCGAGTCGGCGCGCCTCGGCGAGCTGGAGCGGCTGCGCCGCGGCTCGCTGTCCTTCCTCGTCGAGGCGTCGGACCTGCTGGCGGGCACCCTGGACCGGGACCAGACGCTGGCCCTGATGGCCCAGATGACGGTCCCGACGCTGGCGACGTGGTGCGCCGTCTACACGATCGCCGACCCCGCTTCGGACCCGGAGCTCTCCTACGTGCTGCACGAGGACGAGGAGCGCATCGACGGGGTCAAGAGCCTGCTCACCAGAATCTCCCCGCCGGAGCCCGTACGGACCCCCGGCGCGCGGGTGTGGGCCGCTCCCGCCCAGGCCGCCCACGAGGCGGCGCTGCGGACCTCGATGCGGAGTATCGGGATCGGCGACCCGGGCGGCCTCGGCTCGACCACGCGTACGACGCTGGCGACCGCGGCGGCGGTGGGCGGCGAGACCGTCGTGCTGCCCTTGGTCGCCCGTAACCGCGTCATCGGCATGCTGACACTCGGCAAGCCCTCCGACGACCACTTCCGCCAAGAGATCCTAGAGCTGGCCGAGGACCTGTCCCGCCGGGCCGCCCTGGCCCTGGACAACGCCCGCCTCTACTCGGAGCGCACGGCGATCAGCCAGTCGCTTCAGCGCAGTCTTCTTCCCCCGGGTCTGCCCGCCGTGCCCAACGTCGAGGTGGACGTCATCTATCGCGCGGCCGGCGAGGGCAATGAGGTCGGCGGCGACTTCTACGACGTCTTCCCGATCCGGGACGGCGCGTACGGGTTCGCCATCGGAGACGTCTGCGGTACGGGGCCGGAGGCGGCCGCTGTCACGGGCCTGGCCCGCCACGCGCTGCGCCTGCTGGCCCGGGAGGGCTTCGCCGGCCCCGCGGTCCTGGAGCGGCTCAACGCCGCGATCCTCGACGAGGGGACCCGCAGCCGCTTCCTCACGCTGCTCTACGGCGAGCTGTGGCCGCAGGAGGACGGCAGCGCGCTCCTGAAGGTCGTCTGCGCGGGCCACCCGCTGCCGCTGCGTCTGCGCCAGGACGGCTCGGTGGAGCCGGCGGCGGACCCGCAGCCGCTGCTGGGCGTCATGGAGGACCTGGAGCTGTACGAGCAGGAGTTCACACTGGAGCCGGGCGACGTCCTGTTGTGCGTGACGGACGGTGTGACGGAACGCCGTGAGGGTACGCGGATGCTCGGCGACGACGGCCTGGCAGACGTGCTCGCCCACTGCACGGGGCTCACGGCGGGCGCGGTGGCCGCACGCATCCTCCGAGCCGTCGAACGCTTCGCCGCCGAACCGCCCTCGGACGACATGGCCATCCTGACCATGAGGGTTCCGGAACCTCACTAGACCCCGGACATGAAGAAAGGCCCCGCCGACTGGCGGGGCCTTTCTTTTCTCTGAGCCCCAATGCGGAATCGAACCGCAGACCTTCTCCTTACCATGGAGACGCTCTACCGACTGAGCTATTGGGGCCTTGCTGCCCTGCGGCAACGAGCTAAAGCATACCCTGATCCAGGGGTTATGCAAAACCGCCCGGGCCGGCGGGGACAGAGGGGTGCCGGGGACCACCTGGAAACGCGAAAGAGCCCCGTGCCACAAGGGCACGGGGCTCTTCCTAAAAGGAGTTCGGCGGCGTCCTACTCTCCCACAGGGTCCCCCCTGCAGT
>NZ_JBIWCN010000037.1:0-7152 GCF_044761525.1 Streptomyces sp. NPDC097595
GCTGCACACCTACAATCACCACCGCGGACACACCGCACTGAAAGGCCAACCACCCGCCAGCCGCGTCCCCAACCTCACAGGGCAATACACCTAGTGCGCGGCGTCCAGTTTCGCCCGCTGGTCCTGTGTGAGGTCGAGGTCCACCGCCGCCAGGCTCTCCTCCAGCTGAGCCACCGAGGACGCGCCCACCAGGGGGATGACCGGGATCTGGCCCCCCATCAGCCAGGCGAGGACGACCTGGTTCTGCGTGGCTCCCGTCTCCGCCGCGATCTCGGCCAGGGCGGTGAGCCGGGCAGCGGTGCCCGCGTTCTGGTAGCCGGGGTCCAGCGGCTTGTCCGTACGGCCGTAGCTGCCGTTGAGGAGCGGGGAGTACGCGACCAGGCAGAGGGACGGGTCTTCGCGGAGGTAGCTGAGGTGGTCGCCGGAGGTGACCCCCAGGTCGCCGTCGGGGGAGCGGAGTGTGGGCTCGTCGGTGCGGTGGCGGAGGTAGCTGTGGTGGTACTGCAGCACCTCGTAGCCGGGCAGACCCGCGGCCGCCGCGAGGGCCCGGGCGCGCTCCAGGCGCCAGACACGGTGGTTGCTCGCACCCAGCAGGCCCACCGTGCCGTCGGCGACGACGGCGGCGAAACCCTCCACCGTTTCCTGGAGGGGGACACGGGGATCCTCGATGTGCGCGTACAGCAGGTCCAGCTTGTCCGTGCCGAGATTCTCCCGGCTGCGCTCGGCCGACTCCCGGATCGTCTTCGCCGTGAGCCTCTCGACGTCCTTCGTGAAGGTCGAGCTGGGACGGTCGGGGCGGCCGCCGAGCTTGGTGGCGATCGTGATCTCGTCGCCCACGCCCCGGCTGCGCCGCCAGCGCCCCAGAAGCCGCTCGCTCTCACCGCCCTGGGTGCCGTTGACCCAGAACGCGTAGTTGTTGGCGGTGTCGATGAAGGTACCGCCGGCTTCGACGTACCGGTCGAGGATCGCGTACGAAGTCGCCTCGTCGGTGATGGTGCCGAACCGCATGGCACCGAGGCTCAGAACGCTCACCTCGCGGCGGGTGTCCGGATTCTGACCGATGGTGCGGTAGCGCATACGGGTGCCTTCCGAAGGGTGCCTGGGGCTTCGGCGGCGAGTCTGCCTCCTGGAGTGCTCTCGAAGTCAAGGGACGCCGAGACAGGTTCATGAGAGCCGGCAGGAAGGCCGGACGTTGCGCAGTTCGGTCCTCAGCACGGGCGTGCCGTCGACAGGCGCCGGATCCTCCGCGGTCGGCTCGATTCCGCCGGCAGCGATCTTGTCGAGCGTCTTGAGGCCGGCGGCGCCGACCGTGCCGAACACCGTGTAGTCCGGCCGCAGTGCGGAGTCACCGTAGACGACGAAGAACTGCGAACCGTTGGTGTTCGGCCCGGCATTGGCCATCGCCAGCAAGCCGCGCCCGTACACGCGACGGGTGCCGGTCGGATCAGTCGGCGCCGGCGGCAGGTCCACCGGCAGCTCGTCCTTGTACGCGTACCCCGGTCCACCTTCGCCGGTGCCCGTCGGGTCGCCGCACTGCAGGACCTTCAGGGTCGGATACGCCGTCAGCCGATGACACACCGTACGGTCGTAGAACCGGTGCCGCGCCAGGTGCACGAAGCTCTGGACGGTGCAGGGCGCCTTCGCCCGGTCCAGAAGCAGGGGCAGCGGCCCCTGGCTGGTCGGGACAGCCATGTCGACCGCTCCGCGACTGGGGGTGTGCCGCGGGTCGGGCGGCAGGGGAACCGGCCGCGCCGCCGGGTCGTCCGGTGTCTGGGAGTACTGGCAAGGCCCGTGCGTGGTCCGCGGCGGGGCTTCGGAAGCGGAGGCGGTGACGCCGCCCCCGGACACGACCAACGTCAGTGCCGCCAGCGCGGTCATGAGACCTCGGTTCATCCTGCACACCCTCCAGAAGATCGTCAGATTTCGGAGCGGTCGCAGTCTAGTCAGTCGGCGCTCTGCTCCGCAGGCGAGCCGAGGTTCTGGGTGGCGGCCCAGGAGGCGAGGAGGCGCAGTCCCTCTTCGTGGGGCGATCCGGGTTCGGCGGCGTAGACGGTGAGGGTGAGACCGGGTGCGGCGGCCATCTCCAGGCCTTCGTAGGCGAGGGTGAGGTCGCCGACGGTGTGGTGGTGGAAGCGTTTGGTGCCGGTGCCGTGGTGGCGGACGTTGTGGGCGCCCCAGCGGGTGCGGAACTCGTCGCTGCGGGTGGACAGCTCGCCGACGAGGTCGTGGAGGTCCTTGTCGTGGGGGTTGCGGCCGGCTTCGGTGCGCAGGATGGCCACGGCGACGTCTGCGGCCTGGTCCCAGTCGGGGAAGAAGCGGCGGGAGGCGGGGTCGAGGAACTGGAACCGGGCCAGGTTGGCCTGGTTGCCGGCGGTGGCGTAGACGTCGTCGTAGAAGGCACGGGCGAGCTGGTTGGTGGCGAGCATGTCCATGCGGCCGTTGCGGACGAAGGCCGGGCCGGTGGTGATGGCGTCCAGGACCCACTGCAGGCTGCGGTGCGCCTTCCACTGCGTGGCGCGGCGGCGGGGGCGGGTGAGGGCGTCGGAGCCGTCGGCGGCCTGCGCCAGGTTCAGCAGGTGGGCTCGCTCGGCGTCGTCGAGCCGGAGGGCGCGTGCGACGGCTTCGAGGACGGCCGGGGAGACACCGGCGAGGTTGCCGCGCTCCAGCTTGGCGTAGTACTCCACGCTCACGTCGGCCAGGGCGGCGACCTCGCTGCGGCGCAGGCCGGGCACCCGGCGCCGGTTCCCGGCGGGTAGGCCGGCTTGCCCGGGGGTGATTTTGGCTCGCCGCGAGGTCAGGAACTCGCGGACCTCTTCTCGGTTGTCCACGCCTTCGACGGTACGTCCCGCCCGCGTCCAAAGGGATGTACTGGCAGTACACCCCTTGATGGTGTCTCGCTCCCCGCGCGAAGAGCGGGTTACCTGGATGACGTGGTGCTTTCCCGGGGCGGCAGACCTCGCTCGGACGACACCGACGGCCACCTGATTTCACCGGTCCCGCGGACCCGCGAGCCAAAGCGCCGACGGGCACACGACCGTCGGCAATCACAACGATCAAGGAGACAGCCGACATGGCCGACCATGACTTCGAGCAGATCTTCCCGCTCGGGGACACCAATGACGCCTACGCTGAGAACTTCGTCGGGCAGAGCTACCTCGCCCCTTTGACCGGCGGGAGCGTCCCGGTCAGCAACGTGTCCTTCGAGCCGGGCTGCCGCAACAACTGGCACATCCACCACGGCACCGGTGGCGGCGGGGACCAGATCCTGCTGTGCACGGCCGGCAGCGGCTGGTACCAGGCCGAGGGCCAGGACCCGGTCAGCATGACCCCCGGCACCGTAATCCGCGTCCCGGCGGGCACGAAGCACTGGCACGGAGCGAAGGCCGACGCGTGGTTCTCCCACCTCGCCCTCATCACGCCGGGAGACGACGTCAGGAACGAATGGCTGGAGCCGGTCACCGACGAGGTGTACGGCCGCCTGCCCAAGAACGGAGAGAACGCATGAGCATCCTGAACGAGACCTACACCCTTTCCAACGGCGTCGAGATCCCCAAGCTCGGCCTGGGCACGTGGTTCATCGACGATGACCAGGCAGCCGCCGCCGTCCGCGCCGCAGTCGAGATCGGCTACCGCAACATCGACACCGCACAGGCGTACGGCAACGAACGCGGCGTAGGAGAAGGCATCCGCACCTCCGGCGTGGCGCGCGAGGACCTGTTCGTGTCGACGAAGCTGGCCGCCGAGATCAAGGACCACGACACGGCGGCCGCCGCGATTGACGAGTCGCTGGCCAAGCTGGACATCGGCTACATCGACCTGATGCTGATCCACGCCCCTCAGCCATGGGACGACTTCCGCGGCGGCGACTACGCCGAGGGCAACCGCCAGGCGTGGTGCGCACTGGAGGACGCCCACAAGGCAGGGAAGATCCGCGCCATCGGAGTGTCGAACTTCCTCCCGTCCGACCTGGAGAACATCCTCACCCACGGAACGGTGGCACCGCAGGTGGACCAGGTGCTCCTGCACGCCGGGAACACCCCGGACGAACTGCTGGCCTTCTGCGAGGAGCGCAACATCCTCGTGCAGGCGTACTCGCCGATCGCCCACGGCACGCTCCTCGACAGCCGCCAGATCAAGACGATCGCCGAGAAATACAAGGTGAGCGTCCCGCAGCTCTGCATCCGCTACACCCTGCAACTGGGCACACAGCCGCTGCCCAAGACCGCGAACCCCGAGCACATGCGCTCCAACGCCGACGCCGACTTCGAAATCTCCGAGGACGACATGACCACCCTGCGCACCCTCGACGAGCGCGACTACGGCGAGCACGCCGCCTTCCCCGTCTACAGCGGCAAGTAGGACCGCGCCCGGCCGGGCCGCCACGCACGACGCCCGGGGCGGCGCGGGTCAGCCAGGCCATGGCCGCGAGGGCGCCGCCCCGCTCCAGGCCGTCGTGATGGGCCGCGCGCCGCTCGTTGGGGGTCGCCGTCTGGACCACGGTGGAGCGCACCAGAGGGTGCCGGAAGACGAACTCGCCGGTCAGCGGATCGATGTCCAGCGGTCCGCGGTTCGCGGCCCCGTCGGCCTCCAGCATCCGGTAGCGCCGGCAGTTCCCCGCGGGACCCGACGCCACACCGGCGCCGACACGGTCCACGGCACCGCGCAGCAGCTCCGTGCGGACGTCGGCGCCCAGCGACCCGATGCGGGTGCCGTACACCTCCGTGCTGGAGGCGTCCAGCCACTGCCCGTCGTCAAGCACCAGCAGCAGGGCTGCTTCGAGGCCCGGAGGGAGAGCAGGTCCAGTACGGCGATACGGGGGAGCTCCCGCGCTGCGGCCGAAGACGACGTCGAAGACCTGCCGGTGCACCTCGTCCAGCCGGTCGACGTACGACAGCAGCGGATAGAGGGGCTGGTGCAGGCCGGCGAAGGGCAGTTCCGACTCGGCCTCGACCGTCGGGGGCCGTGACGAACTCCGCCAGCGTCCTCAGTTCGAAGTAGGGCCGACATCCGGACGCCTCACACGTGTGAACGGTGTGCCCACCGCATACGAAATGCTCTCCCCGGCCCCCACGAGCGGCTCTCATCGGGCCCGATCTACTGACAGTTGTTGTCGACGGCAAGGCCCTGAACGATGCGGTGTTGGAGCTGAGCTGGGCTGCGGGCAACGAGCGTCAGTCCGTCGACGGCGCAGGCGTCTACCGCTTCGAGTTGCCCCACGGACTCGCGCACGACAGCCTTCTGATGCTCCGCTGCGACGACCGATGGCTGGACTGGCGGCACTGTCCGGCTCCCGCGTACGGACATACCCGCGATGCCTCGGTTGTCTGGGAAGAGCCAGGACCAGAGCTGGAGCTGCTCCTGGCGAACGGTGAGGGAAAGTACCTGGAGTGCAAGCAAGAGGTTCCGGAGGGCGACTCACGGAAGAAGATGCTCAAGACCATCGCTGCCTTCGCGTCGCAGGACGGCGGTACTGTCCTGATCGGAGTCCGGGACGACCTGCAGATCGTGGGCCTGCCTGAGGGGGCGAACGTTGACAAGCAGGTTCTCCAGGTCGTGGGGATGATCCGGGACAACCAGGAGCCGGTGCCGTCCTACGAGCCACGCGTGATCGAGCACGACGGGAAGACTGTTATCGCTATCGAGGTTTCCGGCGGCGGTCGGATGTACGCCTACCGCGACGGGAAGCGCGCGGAGTTCTATGTCCGTGTCGGTCCGAACACGGTGCCCGCCCGACACCATGAGATTGCCGCAGGATTCTGGCAGGCTCCAGCCGTCACCACTCGCTGAGCACCGTCACGCCGCCGACGACGCACTCGGTGCGGTAGGCCCGCGCCGGCAGCCAGATGTAACGGCGCCGCGGCGTATCGGAATTGTCCACGCCATCCTGTGCGACGCCAGCAGCAACGGGGTGTGCCTGTGCTACCCGGGCGGCGCCGTCGAACACGTCACCCTGCAGGTGCGCGCCGACGTCCATGCCGCGATCACCACGAGCCTGGAGCGGAACTGGCCACCCTTACATCCAAGGACTTATCGACTGCGGAAACCTTTTCCAGCAGCAGGAACTACGAGGCGTTGAAAGTCACGATGTGCGCTGGCAGGGCGAGTGGGTAGCACCAGGAATCTATCGACTACGCAATGACGGTACTCAGTCTGCCCACGCCGTGAGAGCTGTTGTGACGGTGAACGAGGAACAGACCCGTGTTGAAAGCCCCAGGGTCGACGGCGGATACCACCTCATACTCCACTTTCCCGGAGCGCTGCGGCAGCACATCATCGAACGACGCGAGCGGCAAGAACGGGAAGCACAGGCAGAGCTTGATCGACGGCGGAATCCTCTCTACGTTCGTCCCCTTCCGTGCCCCCTCAACTTTCACTACATCGAAGAGCGTGTGCATTGGAAGACCGAACTCGGCAACCCAAAGGAACATGCCGACAGCAGCCGCATGAGTGGCCTAGGAGAATTCGACTAGGCAGTGTGATGCAGGTCACGCGATGCAGTGTTGCGTAGCAGACCACTGCTGAGAGAGCGTGTGGAGCGGCGCGGGGCCAAATCTAGGGAAAGAGTGTGCCTAGTTACGCTGACCGCGTCGAGTACCTCTTCGGCACTGACGAAGCCCGTACTCTTCTCGCACAAGCGCTCTC
The DNA here is from genome assembly GCF_044761525.1 of Streptomyces sp. NPDC097595. Lineage (NCBI taxonomy): Bacteria > Bacillati > Actinomycetota > Actinomycetes > Kitasatosporales > Streptomycetaceae > Streptomyces > Streptomyces sp. NPDC097595. Next base: position 6,643 of record NZ_JBIWCN010000037.1, read on the forward strand.
TGGTTTCAAAGATGTGCCTTTTTCTGAACTGGCCCGCGCAGTTCGTGACTGCCTTCGTGACCTCCCTCCAAGCGGCGTCGGATCCCTTGCACGTGAGCTGCGCCGGGCCGGCTTGTCTATCCATCAAGCCAATGTCCAGGGTCAGCATGCCGGCGACGATGCAGCACAGCTGATTGAGTACACGCGCACGGGCTGCGATTGAGTCGCGCCTCAGGTGCAAACGATGGGGCAGCCGCGTCGGATCGAGTGCTGTGCAGCGCGCAGGAACAGTGCGACGTAGAAGGCTGTGTCCTGGTCCTTGGTCCACGGTCCTGTTCGAGTAGTGGCCGGTTCCATTGCTTGGTGCCTGAACCACGTGCTCAGGTCGAGGTTGTCGCATGTTGCCGGGGTTTCGGCTGGCAGATCGATGGCTGCGGCCAGCTTCTCGGCGAGCGGTAGTACCTGAGGAGCGCCGACGACCATGGACTCGTGGTCGTCGGATTCGATGGGCAACCAGATCTCCTCATCGAG
>NZ_JBIWCN010000038.1:0-6453 GCF_044761525.1 Streptomyces sp. NPDC097595
AGCGACACGGCCTCGCCGAGCTCGGGCAGGACGTCGGCTTCGGGGGCGGCGATGGCGAGCATGGCCCCGCCCGCGCGGGCGGCCTGCATCAGCCGTCCTCGTACCGCGACGAGCGCACACGCGTCCTCCAGGGAGAACACTCCCGCTGCGTACGCGGCGCTGACCTCGCCGATCGAGTGACCGATCAGCGCGTCAGGACGCATCCCGAATGAGGAGACCAGCGTGAACAGGGCGGATTCGAGTGCGAATAGTGCGGCCTGGGTGAACCGGGTCTGATCCAGTACCGGATCGCCGCCGAACACCACGTCCTTCAGTGACCGGCCGAGATGCCCGTCCAGGTACGCACACGCTGCGTCGAACGCCTCCGCGAACACCGGGAACGCCTCATACAACTCCCGGCCCATACCGGCCCGCTGGCACCCCTGCCCCGTGAACAGGAACGCCGTCCGCGCCGGCCCGGCAGTACCCGCAGCACGAACACCTTCCAGTGCGGCGACCAGCTCTTCCCGGTCCGCGCCCACGACGACCGCGCGGTGTTCGAAAGCGGTGCGGGCGGACGCCAGCGAGTACCCGACATTGAGCGGCGACGCGTCAGAAGTACGTACGAACTCGGCCAGCTTCCCCGCCTGCGCGCGCAGCGCCTCCGCGCTGCGCGCCGAGACCACCCACGGCACCAGCCCCGGTCCCGCGTCCTCCACAACAGGGGTCTGCTCGGGTTCCTGTTCCAGGACGACGTGGGCGTTGGTACCGGAGATCCCGAACGACGACACCGCAGCGCGGCGGGGCCGGTCGACCTCGGGCCAGGCACGCTGCTCGGTCAGCAACTCCACCGCGCCCGCGGACCAGTCGACATGCGAGCTCGGCTCGTCCACGTGCAGAGTGCGGGGCAGGATCCCGTGCCGCATGGCCATGACCATCTTGATCACCGCAGCGACACCCGCCGCGGCCTGCGTGTGACCGATGTTCGACTTCAGCGAGCCCAGCCACAACGGCCGGTCCGCCGAGTGCTCCTGCCCATACGTCGCGATCAGGGCCTGCGCCTCGATCGGGTCACCCAGCCTCGTCCCCGTACCGTGCGCCTCGACCACATCCACATCCGCGGCCGACACCCGGGCGTTCGCCAACGCCTGCCGGATCACCCGCTGCTGCGAAGGACCATTCGGCGCCGTCAGACCATTGCTCGCACCGTCCTGATTGACCGCCGAACCCTTGATCACCGCCAGCACCGGATGCCCATTGCGCCGCGCGTCCGACAAACGCTCCAGCACCAGCCACCCCACACCCTCGGCCCAGCCCGTTCCGTCGGCGGAATCGGAGAAGGCCTTGCAGTGGCCATCCGGGGAGAGCCCACGCTGACGGCTGAACTCCACGAACGTGGTGGGGGTCGCCATGATGGCGACCCCACCCGCGAGCGCGAGTGAGCACTCGTCCTTGCGCAGCGCCTGCCCGGCCTGGTGCAGGGCGACGAGGGACGAGGAGCAGGCGGTGTCCACGGAGACCGCCGGGCCTTCGAGGCCGAAGGTGTACGCGATCCGGCCCGAGGCGATGCTGCCCAGGCTGCCGTTGACCAGGTAGCCCTCGAAGTTCTCGGGCGCGGGCCGCAGCCGGGAGGCGTAGTCGTTGTACATGACGCCGGCGAAGACGCCGGTGTTGCTGCCCTTCAACGCCTCGGGCACGATCCCGGCCCGCTCGAACGCCTCCCACGCCGTCTCCAGCAGCAACCGCTGCTGCGGATCCATCGCCAGGGCCTCACGGGGCGAGATACCGAAGAACTCCGCGTCAAAACCCGAAGCCTCGTACAGGAACCCGCCCCGACGCGTCATCGACTTACCCGCCACGGCCGGGTCCGGATCGAACAGACCCTCCACATCCCAGCCACGGTCCGACGGGAACTCACCGACCGCGTCCCCACCCCGCTCGACCAGATCCCACAAGCCCTCCGGAGACGTCACACCCCCGGGGAACCGGCACGCCATACCCACGATCGCCAACGGCTCATTCGCCCGCTCCTCCACATCGGAGAGCTCCCGCCGGGCCTGTCGCAGATCGGCGGTGGCCCGCTTGAGGTATTCGCGGAACTTGTCTTCGTTGTCAGCCACTGGAGAAAGACCCTTTTCTGGGGAGCGGGCAAGCGGGCAAGCGGGCGGGCGAACGGGCCGTCAGGCCGGGATTTCCTCGACCTCGATGGCGAGCGACGGGCAGCGGCGCGCCGCGTCCTTCACCTCGGCGTGCAGCGATGGCTCGGGGTCCTTGTCGAGCAGGAAGACGACGCCGTCCTCCTCACGCTGGTCGAACACATCCGGCGCGGTCAGCGCACAGATACCGGAGGAGCAGCACTCCTCTTCCTTGATGGTGATCAGCAGTCGTGCCTGGCTCACCAGGTCACCTCCAGTCGGTGGATTCCGAATACGGTCGCGTCCTTGAACGGAAGGTCTTCCGGGGGACCGACCAGGCGCAGTCCGGGGATGCGCCGGAAAAGGGTGTCGTAGACGATCTCGAGCTCGGCCCGGGCCAGGTTCTGGCCGAGGCAGGCGTGCACGCCGAAGCCGAACGCGACGTGGCCGGACGTCTGGCGCCCCAGGTCGAGCGTGGCCGCGTCGGGGAAGACCCGCTCGTCGTGGTTGGCGGCGGCGGCCGACGCGATGAAGCCCTCGCCCGCGCGTACGACGACGTCACCGACCTCGATGTCCTCAAGGGCCACGCGGGCTGTCGGGTAGTCCACGATGCTGAACCAGCGCAGCAGTTCCTCGACCGCGCCCGGGGTCGTGGACGGGTCGGCGGTGAGCGTGGCGAGCTTCTCCGGCTCCCGCAGCAGGGCCGCCACCCCGAGCGAGATCATGTTCGCCGTCGTCTCGTGGCCGGCCAGGAGCAGCAGCATCGCGAAGCCGGTGAGCAGCTCGTGGTCGTAGATGCCCGCTTCCCGGTACTTCACGGCGAGGCGGCTGAGCAGCGCGTCATCGGGCGCGTCGTCCTTGCTGGACACCAGGTCGCCGAGGAACTGGCGCAGAGCGCCGAAGGCGGCCCCGCGTTCCTCAGGCGTACTGGACCGCTCCAGCAGTACCTCGGTGTACTTCTGGAACGTGCCGCGGGTCTCGTACGGGACCCCGAGCAGCTCGCAGATGACGAGTGAGGGGACCGGCAGCGAGAGCTCCTGGACCAGGTCCACCGGCCTGCCGCCCGCGCCGGCCTCCAGAACGCGGTCCACGCATTCATCCACGATTTCCTGAATACGCGGACGCAGCCGGCGGACACGATTGAGCGTGAATTCACTGGTGACCATGCGCCGGTGAAGCGAGTGATCCGGGGAGTCCATCGACAGCAGAAATCCCTTCTGCGCGAAAGCCCCCACATTGGCGACGGTCGCGGGAAAGGCGGGATGGGCCCTGCTGGCCGAGGTGGCCGGATGGCTGAGAAGAGTACGCACGTGCTCGTGACGGGTGGCCAACCAGGCCGACTTTCCGTTCTGGAGCACCACCTGGGACATGGGCCCTTCGGCGCGCAGCGGTGCGTACTCGGCAGGCGGACTGAACGGGCAGGTCCGGGCAAAGGGAAAGGGCGGTATGTCGGAGCTATCGGTATCGGACATGGTGGTGACCTCTCGAGACAGAGCGCTTCGCGCCGCAAGGTATGCGCAGGGGCTTAATTGCTGCTAAACGCGGCAGCGCTTTAGGTCTGATTAAGGCCAAGGCAAGCAACGCGGAGGAGGGTGGCGAGCCGAACGGGTGGCCCGGTAGCCCAAGGGGATGGCTCTGCATGCCGAATGAAGACAAGCTTCGCGATTACCTCAAGCGTGTGACGGCTGATCTTCAGCAGACACGCCGCCGCCTCTCCGATGTGGAGGAGCGGGCGAATGAGCCGTTGGCGATCGTGGGTATGGCGTGCCGGTTCCCCGGGGGTGTGACGTCTCCGGAGGGCTTGTGGGATCTGGTCGAGCGGGGTGGGGACGCGGTCGGTGAGTTCCCGTCGGACCGTGGCTGGGATGTGGAGGGTCTGTTCGATCCGGACCCGGCCGTGGCGGGTAAGTCGATGACGCGTCGGGGCGGGTTCCTGTACGAGGCGTCGGGTTTTGACGCGGAGTTCTTCGGTATCTCGCCCCGTGAGGCCCTGGCGATGGATCCGCAGCAGCGGTTGCTGCTGGAGACGGCGTGGGAGGCGTTCGAGCGGGCCGGGATCGTGCCCGAGGCGTTGAAGGGCAGCAACACCGGCGTCTTCGCCGGCGCCATTCCGCAGGACTACGCGCCCGAGGTCGACAAGGTCCCCGCCGATGTCGAGGGCTACGTCGGCTCCGGCGTCCTCACCAGTGTCGCCTCCGGCCGGATCGCGTACACCTTCGGCCTCGAAGGCCCGGCCGTCTCCGTGGACACCGCCTGCTCCGCCTCCCTCGTCGCCCTGCACCTGGCGGCCGAGTCCCTGCGCCGAGGCGAGAGCTCACTCGCCCTGGCCGGCGGCGTCACCGTGATGTCCACGCCGCGCATCTTCGTGGAGTTCAGCCGTCAGCGTGGGCTCTCCTCGGACGGCCGCTGCAAGGCATTCGCGGACGACACCGACGGCACCGGGTTCTCCGAGGGTGTGGGGTGGTTGGTGCTGGAGCGTTTGTCGGATGCGCGGCGCAATGGGCATCCGGTGCTGGCGGTGATCAAGGGTTCGGCGGTCAATCAGGACGGTGCGAGCAATGGTCTGACGGCGCCGAATGGTCCTTCGCAGCAGCGGGTGATCCGGCAGGCGTTGGCGAACGCGCGGGTGTCGGCCGCCGATGTGGATGTGGTCGAGGCACACGGTACGGGGACGAGGCTGGGTGACCCGATCGAGGCGCAGGCCCTGATCGCGACGTACGGTCAGGAGCACTCGGCGGACCGGCCGTTGTGGCTGGGTTCGCTGAAGTCGAACATCGGTCACACGCAGGCCGCGGCGGGTGTCGCTGCGGTGATCAAGATGGTCATGGCCATGCGGCACGGGATCCTGCCCCGCACTCTGCACGTGGACGAGCCGAGCTCGCATGTCGACTGGTCCGCGGGCGCGGTGGAGTTGCTGACCGAGCAGCGTGCCTGGCCCGAGGTCGAGCGCCCGCGCCGCGCTGCGGTGTCGTCGTTCGGGATCTCCGGTACCAACGCCCACGTCGTCTTGGAACAGGAACCCGAGCAGACCCCTGCCACGCAGGACGCGGAGCCGGTCCTGGTGCCGTGGGTGGTGTCGGCGCGGAGCGCGGAGGCCCTGCGCGCGCAGGCGGGCAGGCTGGCCGAGTTCGTACGCGGATCTGAGGCGGCACTGCTGGATGTCGGGTACTCGCTCGCGTCGGCCCGCACGGCCTTCGAACACCGCGCGGTCGTCGTGGGCGCGGACCGGGAAGAGCTGGTCGCCGCCCTGGAGAAGGTCCGGGACAGTCTGTCGGCGGCCTCCTCGGCTCCGGTCACCGGGCCGGCGCGGACGGCGTTCCTGTTCACGGGGCAGGGGTGCCAGCGGGCGGGTATGGGCCGCGAGTTGTATGAGGCGTTCCCGGTGTTCGCGGAGGCGTTCGACGCGGCGTGTGCGTACCTGGACGGGCATCTGGGCCGGTCGCTGAAGGACGTGGTGTTCCAGGGCGATCCGGTACTGGATCAGACCCGGTTCACGCAGGCCGCGCTGTTCGCGTTGGAGTCGGCCCTGTTCACGCTGGTGTCCTCGTTCGGGGTGCGTCCCGATGCGCTGATCGGTCACTCGATCGGCGAAGTGACCGCCGCATACGCAGCCGGAGTGTTCTCGCTGGAAGACGCGTGCGAGTTGGTCGCGGTACGAGGTCGGCTGATGCAGGCCGCCCGTGCGGGCGGAGCCATGCTCGCGATCGCCGCCCCGGAATCCGATGTGCTGCCCGAACTGGTTGAGGGCGTGTCGCTGGCGGCGGTGAACGGCCCGGCAGCGGTCGTCGTCTCCGGTGACGCGGACGCGGTCGAGGCGCTGGAGGAGCTGTTCCGTGGGCGCGGGGTCAAGGTCAAGCGGCTCACCGTGTCCCACGCGTTCCACTCCGCGCACATGGACACGGCCCTGACGGAGTTCGAGGAGACGATCGGCTCCCTGACCTTCCACGAGCCCCGGATCACCGTCATATCGAACGTGACTGGTCAGGTCGCTGATGAGCTGACCAGCCCCGCCTACTGGACCCGCCAGATCCGTGCGGCGGTCCGCTTCGCCGACGGCATCGGCACCCTGGACGCCCAGGGCATCACCACGTACCTCGAACTCGGGCCGGACCCGGTCCTGACTTCCCTCGTCCAGAGCACCCTCGACACCCCCACCGCCGCCTCCGCACTCAGGGGCGGCCGAGATGAGGCCCGCGCCCTCCTTCAGGCCCTGGGCACCGCCTACACCAGTGGCACGGACATCGACTGGACGGCGCTCCTGCCCGGTGGCAACCGCGTCGATCTGCCGACCTACGCGTTCCAGCACGAGGAGTTCTGGCTGCACCCGGTCGACCAGACC
>NZ_JBIWCN010000040.1:0-1659 GCF_044761525.1 Streptomyces sp. NPDC097595
CCTCGCGCTTTCACGAACGAGCCTGTCCGAAGCGTGATCAAAAAGGTGAGGAGTGCCTCTGACCTGGGACGATAGGACTTGTCTAGGGTCCGGGTCGTCGTCAAGAAAGCTGCACTCCTCAGGTGAAGAAGCGTATCGGGTCGTATCCGTGTGTCTGCGTCGAGGGCGGCGGTCGTGGAGCGGTCAGCCAGGCCGGTGGCGTGCTGCTGGTCGAGACGGTCCGCAAGACCGGGCTGGATCAGGCGATATCGGCGGCGCTGGCGCCGTGGCGCAAGCCGCGGGCGGTGCACGATTCGGGGAAGATCCTGCTCGATGTGGCCCTGGCGGTCGCGCTCGGTGGTGACTGCCTGGCGGACGTGGGCATGCTGCGGGCCGAGCCGGCCGTGTTCGGTGCGGTGGCCTCGGACCCCACCGTCTCCCGCCTGATCGATGCCCTCGCCGCGGCCGGCCCGAAGGCCCTGTCCGCGATCCGCACCGCACGAGCACACGTCCGCGACCACGTATGGAAGTTGGCCGGGCCGGCGGCACCGGACGCGGGCGGGCAGGTGATCGTGGACATCGACGGAGTGCTCGTGCTGGCGCACTCCGAGAAACAAGACGCCACCGCGACCTGGAAGAAGACCTTCGGACACCACCCGCTGATGGCCTTCGTCGACCACGGACCGGGCGGCAGCGGGGAACCGGTCGCCGCTCTGCTGCGGCCCGGCAACGCAGGCTCCAACACCGCCGCCGACCACATAGCAACCGCCCAACTCGCCCTGGCCCAACTGCCGAAGAAGTACCGACGCGGACGCCGGACACTGATCCGTACCGACTCCGGCGGTGGCACCCACGAGTTCGTGGCCTGGCTCGCCCAGCGCGGCCGGTGGCTTTCCTACTCGACCGGGATGACCATTACCGACGCCATCCACCAGGCCGTCCTGAAGGTTCCCGCCCCCGCCTGGACGGTGGCCATCGAACCCGGAGGCGAGATCCGTGACGGCGCCTGGGTCGCCGAGCTCGACGGCGACGTGCTGGCCGGCTGGCCGAAGGGCATGCGGCTGATCGTCCGCAAGGAACGACCCCACCCTGGCGCCCAGTTGCGCTTCACCGACGCCGACGGACTGCGGCTGACCTGCTTCGCCACCAACACCACCGGCGAGAAGATCGAGGCCCTGGAATTGCGGCACCGCCGACGCGCCCGCGCCGAGGACCGCATCCGAAACGCCCGCGCCACCGGCCTGCGCAACCTGCCCCTACACGATGCCGCCCAGAACCAGATCTGGCTGGAGATCATCCAGATCGCGCTCGACCTGCTCGCCTGGATGCCCATGCTCGCCCTGGCCGGCGAAGCCCGCAGGTGGGAACCACGCCGACTACGACTCCGCCTCTTCTCCGCCGCCGCCCAGCTCGTCACCACCGCCCGCCGCCGACACCTGAGATTCGCCGACCACTGGCCCTGGACCGACGTCATCACCAGCGCCCTGGCCAGACTCGACGCCCTCCCGAACCCCGGCTGACCAGCAGGCTCCCGTCCCTACGAGCAGCACCGCCCCGCCGGAGCCGTGGAACCCGGCGCCCACCCGACGCGACAGCCGGGCCGTCAGCCTGCCCGCACCCGTCACAACAAAGCGAAACAGCCCACCAGTTGACCTGATGAGCCGTCACGAAACTTCGAGG
>NZ_JBIWCN010000041.1:0-1458 GCF_044761525.1 Streptomyces sp. NPDC097595
TGATGCTCCTATTGCTGTCAAGCGGCTTGGAGCCATTCACGGTAGGCGTGAGTGAGGTCGTCGTTCCTGCTGAGTCCTCTTTCGAGCCTGGAGATGGCGGTGGGCCAGACTCCGAAGTGCTGGGCGACGGCCGTGAGGGTGATGTTCTTGGCCTGTCGCAGGGGTCGCAGATCGGCGATGCCGGGGACGGTGACCACGGTGGTCAGGCAGCGGAAGATCTCCCGGGAGATGGCCCGTTTCAGCAGTCGGATGATGTCTTTCTTCGTCCGGCCGGCGGTGGTCTGCCTGGCGACGTATTCGCGGGTGCGGGGGTCGCTGGACATGCGGACCAGGGCGATGCGGTAGAGGGCGGCGTTGGCTGCCCGGTCCCCGCCTCGTGAGAGACGGTGGCGGTTGGTTCTGCCGCTGGAGGCGGGGACAGGTGCGGCTCCGCAGAGGGCTGCGAAGGACGCTTCGGTCCGCATGCGCTCGGGGTTGCCTCCGGCAGTGATCAGCAGCTGGGCGGCGGTGTCGGGGCCGACTCCGTGGGCGGCCCGCAGGCCGGGGTTCAAGGCGGTGGCCTCGCTGTCGAGGGCTCTGGTCAGGGCTGTGTGCTCGGCGGTCAGTTCTTTGACGCGTCGGGCGAGGTTTTTCAGGGCGGTGAGGACCGCGACGTGCACGGTGTCCCCGGCCGGTCGCAGCCGGGCCAGAGCGTCGGTGCGGTCTGTTCCCGTGAGCCGTCCGTACTTGGCGCGGATGCTCTCGGGTGCGGCGAAGAGGATGTGGGTGATCTGGTTCAGGGCGGCGGTGCGGGCCTTGACTGCGGAGCGGGCGGCGTTGTGCAGGGCGCGTATGCCGGCGACGGTGTCGTCCTTGGGTGAGCTGGAGGCCCGTCCGGAGAAGGCCGCGCGGGCTGCTGCGTAGGCGTCGATGGGGTCCGACTTGCCGATGCGGCGGCGTTCGGCCCGGTCGGGCCGGTTCACCTCGACGACGCGGTGTCCGTGGGAGCGGGCGGCACGGGTGAATCCGGCACCGTAGGAGGCGGTGCCCTCCACGCCGATGGCGATGACGTGGCCGTGGGCGTCCAGGAACGCGAGGGCCGCGGCGTATCCGGCGGTGGTGGTGGCGAACTCGGCGTCTGCGAGGTGGCCGCCGTTGTCGCCGATGACCGCGACGTGGATGGTGTCGGCGTGGGAGTCGACCCCTCCGAACACGTCCTGGTCCATGGTTTGCCCTGGGACCTCTGATGTCATGCTGATGATGCCTTCCAGCCGAAGGTAGGCGCCGGCCGGGTGGCGCAGACAGGACATTGAGGGGGCTTCTGGCCAAGCTCCTATCAGGTCATGTTCCGCCCGGCCGGAGCCATGAGAACAGGTCCCGGCGGCCGGACAGAACAGCGGGAAGACAGCCCAGCAGGGCGTCAGTCAGTGGCAGAGCCACGACCACCGGGACCTGAGTATCAGCATCAATGTCAGTGGC
>NZ_JBIWCN010000042.1:0-1195 GCF_044761525.1 Streptomyces sp. NPDC097595
TGAGCTGGGGGTGGCCGCAGAGACCAGCGAGAAGCGACTGTTTACTAAAAACACAGGTCCGTGCGAAGCCGTAAGGCGATGTATACGGACTGACGCCTGCCCGGTGCTGGAACGTTAAGGGGACCGGTTAGCTGCTCTTCGGGGTGGCGAAGCTGAGAACTTAAGCGCCAGTAAACGGCGGTGGTAACTATAACCATCCTAAGGTAGCGAAATTCCTTGTCGGGTAAGTTCCGACCTGCACGAATGGCGTAACGACTTCTCGACTGTCTCAACCATAGGCCCGGTGAAATTGCACTACGAGTAAAGATGCTCGTTTCGCGCAGCAGGACGGAAAGACCCCGGGACCTTTACTATAGTTTGATATTGGTGTTCGGTTCGGCTTGTGTAGGATAGGTGGGAGACTTTGAAGCGGCCACGCCAGTGGTTGTGGAGTCGTCGTTGAAATACCACTCTGGTCGTGCTGGATGTCTAACCTGGGTCCGTGATCCGGATCAGGGACAGTGTCTGATGGGTAGTTTAACTGGGGCGGTTGCCTCCTAAAGAGTAACGGAGGCGCCCAAAGGTTCCCTCAGCCTGGTTGGCAATCAGGTGTTGAGTGTAAGTGCACAAGGGAGCTTGACTGTGAGACCGACGGGTCGAGCAGGGACGAAAGTCGGGACTAGTGATCCGGCAGTGGCTTGTGGAAGCGCTGTCGCTCAACGGATAAAAGGTACCCCGGGGATAACAGGCTGATCTTCCCCAAGAGTCCATATCGACGGGATGGTTTGGCACCTCGATGTCGGCTCGTCGCATCCTGGGGCTGGAGTCGGTCCCAAGGGTTGGGCTGTTCGCCCATTAAAGCGGTACGCGAGCTGGGTTTAGAACGTCGTGAGACAGTTCGGTCCCTATCCGCTGTGCGCGTAGGAATATTGAGAAGGGCTGTCCCTAGTACGAGAGGACCGGGACGGACGAACCTCTGGTGTGCCAGTTGTTCTGCCAAGGGCATGGCTGGTTGGCTACGTTCGGAAAGGATAACCGCTGAAAGCATCTAAGCGGGAAGCCTGCTTCGAGATGAGTATTCCCACCCTCTTGAAGGGTTAAGGCTCCCAGTAGACGACTGGGTTGATAGGCCAGATGTGGAAGCCCGGTAACGGGTGGAGCTGACTGGTACTAATAGGCCGAGGGCTTGTCCTCAGTTGCTCGCGTCCACTGTGTT
>NZ_JBIWCN010000043.1:0-1039 GCF_044761525.1 Streptomyces sp. NPDC097595
CTAGGTGTATTGCCCTGTGAGGTTGGGGACGCGGCTGGCGGGTGGTTGGCCTTTCAGTGCGGTGTGTCCGCGGTGGTGATTGTAGGTGTGCAGCCAGCTGGGGAAGGCGTCGCGTCGTTCCTGCTCTGAGTGGTAGGGGCGGGCGTAGGCCCATTCGTCGAGCAGGGTGCGGTTGAGGCGTTCGACCTTGCCGTTGGTCTGTGGCCGGTAGGGTCGGGTTCGCTTGTGGGTGATCCCGGCCGCTGCCAGGAGGTCGCGCCAGGCGTGTGACTTGTAGCAGGAGCCGTTGTCGGTCAGGACTCGTTCGACGGTGATCCCGTGGGCCGCGTAGAACGTCTGGGCGCGGGTCCAGAACGCGGTGGCGGTCTCCTTCTTCTCGTCCGTGTGGATCTCGCTGTAGGCGAGGCGGGAGTGGTCGTCGACGGCGGTGTGGATGTAGCTGTAGCCGGCGTTCGAGCGGGTCTTGCGGCCTGCCTGCCTGCCGAGGGCCTTGTGGCCGCCGCCGTCGGGGATGTTGCCGAGCTTCTTGATGTCGACGTGGACGAGTTCGCCGGGCCGGTCACGTTCGTAGCGGCGTATGACACGGCCGGTGGCCCGGTCCAGATGGGTGAGGCGGGCCAGGCGGTAGCGGGTCAGGACGCGGTGGACGGTGGAGGGCACCAGCCCGAGCAGGTGCGCGATGCGGGCCGGTCCCCACCGGCGCAGGACCCGGACCTTGATGATCCGGCGTTCGGTGCGGGTCGGGGTCCGCCGGGGGCTGGTGTGCGGACGGGAGGAGCGGTCGCTCATGCCGGCTTCGCCGGACCGGCGGTAGCGGTCGGCCCATCGCTGGGCCGTGGTCGGTGAGACCTGAAAGCGTTCGGCGGCCCGCCGCAGGGGCCAGTTGTCCTCGACGACGCAGCGGGCCAGGCGCAGGCGTCCGGTCTCGGTCAGGGGTGCATTACGGTGGGGCACGAGGGCCTTTCGGTCGGTGTAGACGTCGCAATCCACACCGAACCCGGAAGGCCCTCACCCGTTCAAGATCCCTCAGCCGAGATAT